>JAJYNF010000271.1 GCA_021786455.1 Acidobacteriota bacterium | reverse complement strand
TCGTGGATATTACCCTTTCTTACCGAAGCACGCCATCCCTCCGGGTCGCGCCATCGCTTTTCATGGATTCTGCAACGCGAGCGCGCCCGCGTGGGACAAGCATTGTTCCAGCGCATCGGCGACCGCGCCGACCCCGTTCTTGCGGATTGAGCAATCTGGATTCAGACTAGAAAATGCCGAACGCTCCAGCCCGGGGTTGTTGTGCAAAAGCGCCACCCACGGTTGGACCGTGAACCGCCGAATCGCTCGCAAAACAGTTTCGCTCCGAACGTCGGGCAAAAATTCGTCCAACAAAACTACGTCGAAATCCTTGGATTCCAACCTTTCCAAGGCTTCTTGTCCGCTCCATGCCGTCGTTGTGTCGTAGCCGAGAGTCTCAAACAGGCTCTCTAGTCTAATCAAGTCGTCCTCATTGTCGTCCACAATCAACATTCGCTTTCGTTCTGCCTTGTTCATGAGTTCTCACTTCCCGGGCGTCACTCGCCCCAATTCCGTGTGAGCCGACATCCACATCACGGCTTCGCTCCTTGCTTGACCCGCAGAGATAGATGCTTCACGGGCAAAAATGTTACCGGGCGGAGGTTCGAACTTGGGAGCCGAGCTACAACTCCGTCCGCCCTCATCATGCCTTTCGACTCCCTCGCTCTTCAGCCGTTGCCGGCTCCGACTCAATCCCAAATGAAATGGCCCTGAGTGTCAACAATCTGCCGGACGACGGACGACCGCGCTCTTGACATACAGCAAGCGCGCTGATAAGATTCAGCTTATCCAAACGTGGGGATGAGGAGGAAGCATGCGCGAAAAATGGCAGATCATCAGTAAAGCTTTCTTGCTTGCGGCAGCTTTGGTGCTGAGCCTCGGAGCGGCGCAGCTAGCAAGCGCACGGCCCAGCGCAAAGGCGCGCACGAAGGACAAGACGGTGTATGTGTGTAGTTGCATGAAAACGAAGTCCTGCCCGTGCATGACCATGGCCACAAAGGAAGGCAAATGCGCCTGTGGCGCGCACTCGCCGGAGATGAAGGCTGTCAAAAGAAACAGCGCCTGGGCGAGAACAAACCGCAAAGCCCTTAGATAACTATCTGCGACGCTAGACTTCGGTAAGGCTCTATCGGAAGAGCGGCCCCGGTAGCAAAACGCGGAGCGGAAGGCTCAACTCTGCCCGTGGAAGCGTTAAGGCAGCCCCAACGCTCGCCGGGGGAATAATGTAGCTCATAGAGTTGCCAGCTCCTCGGGGGATGCGAGCTCGACGCGGTTGGGCCCGGCGGTCTTGGCGCGCCGGAGGGCTGCTTCAGTTGCACGGACCAAAGATTCCGCATCCTGGGGGCGGCTACTTGCAGCAACGCCCATGGACACGGTAACGTTGATTTGCCCCTCGCCTTCCGGGACGTGCCGTCCCCATTCGCTGATTTCCACTTTTTCACTTAGCACGGCGGCGCGAAGTCGCTCCGCTTGCGCCAATGCCTCTCGAATGTCACTTCCGGGCGTAACCACGAGGAATTCTTGCGTGCCGAAGCGCCCCAGCGCATCGTAGGGCCGCACTGCGGCGCGCAGCTTGCGCGCGGTGGCCCGCAACGCGCTATCTCCTCCCGCGCTGCCGTACTTGCGATTGAGATCCTTAAAGTCATCTAGTTCCGCCTTGATGACGCCGACCGGAGATTTCCCCCGCCGCGCCCGCGCCAGCTCACGTCGCAGGACATCCAAAATGGCGGCACGATTCATGAGGCCGGTCAGCGGATCATGGGACACCTGATAGGCTAGGGCTTCCTGGGCCTCATGGAGTTGATGGCGCAGGCCGAGAATGCGGCGAGCTGCGCGCAAACGCACCCGAAGCTCCTCCTCCTGTACCGGTGAGAACAAGTAATCGTCGGCGCCTGCTTCCACCGCGCTTCGCGGCAGTCCGCCCTGCCCGGTTTCGAGCACAAGCATCAGGTAAGTGTAGTCGAGATCATCCCGCTTGCGAACTTCGCGGCAAACCGCCGCCCCGTCCGCGGTAGCGAGCGAGTTCACCAGAATTGCCAGTCGCGGCGGGTCGGCCCCAGTTAGAAGCTTCAGCGCCTCCTGGCCTTCTCCTGATACCACGACCTGATAACCCCATTGGGTCAGCAGCGTTTCAAGCGGCTGCCGCGATGAGAGGTCTGCATCCGCGAGTAAAATCTTCATCTGTTCCTTTCCCCGTAATCGAAAAGGAGGAAACCGGAACCCAAAACGACCACGCGGAACCGTGGCTTCCGCTAACTCCGGCTGATGTTTTCTAAATCCAACTCAGCCATGGAACCATGATTCCGAAGTGATGGCCCATCCTCCTGATATCCTGAGTAGTTTCGCACAAAGCGGCCAAAAAATCCCACAAATTACCGCCTCACGTGGACCCTTGGTCAGACTGTTTGCCAAAGGAGTCACGCCTCCTCGCCTCGTCCCCCAGTCATACGCGATGTATTCCGGCCCTCTTGCTTCGCCTGGTACAAGCTTATATCCGCGGCACGAATTAATGAATCCGGGGTCGGAATGTCCACGCCCGACACAGCCGCTGCGCCGACACTGAGCGTCACGACCACCGGTCCATCCGGCGTCAAGATGGCCTCCGAGCCGACCGCATTGCGGATCCTCTCCGCCAAGCCGAGCGAGCATCCGCTCTCGCAGGAGGGCGCAACAATAATAAATTCTTCGCCGCCGTAGCGTCCCACCGAGTCATACGGCCTGACCACAGATCTTATCCTGCGCGCAGTCTCGCGCAGGACAATGTCACCCGTTAGGTGACCAAAGCGGTCATTGATGTGCTTGAAGAAGTCCAAGTCCGCCAGGAGCAATGTCAAGGATTGAGCTTGTCGTCGGCACCGAATCAGTTCCCGCCCAAGGATGTCCAGAATGGCGCCGCGGTTATATAAACCCGTAAGCGCATCGTGCGTGGCCTGCTGGCGCAAAGATTCCCGCGCCTCGATGAGTTGGCTGTGGAGTTCCACGATGCGATGTCCGGTTCGCAACCGCGCCCGCAACTCGGCGAGGTCAAGAGGCTTGAGGAGATAATCATCCGCGCCGGCCTCGAAACCTTCCAGGACATCGGCTTTTTGCGTCTTCGAGGTCAGCAGAAGAGCGTAAACGTAGCGCTCGTCGGGAAACTGACGCACCTTCCGACAGATTTCCAACCCGTCCGTACCGGGCATCATCCAGTCGAGGATAGCAAGGCGAGGGCCATCCGTTTGCCGCAGGATTTCCCAAGCTTGCGGGCCATCCGCCGTGCTCACAACCTCATAACTCCACCGCTTCAGCGACAACTCCAGCAGGTGGCGCGTCACGACATCGTCTTCCGCCACCAGGATTTTCATGGCCGTATCACCACCCGTGCCTTTTGTTCGATGGAAACCGCCGCCCTACCCTGGCGACCGCAGCCAGAGCAACCTTCGGCCGCTGTACGGCTCGCCAGGCAATGCTAGCCAGCCCGCGCATGGCTCAAAGCCGCCATGCGCTCGGCCAGGCGGCTAAGTCGCGCCTCTAACTCGCTCATAGCCGCGCCGGCTCCGTCGAGGTTCGCTGTGCGTCCCATGATTTCCAACTGCTCCGCCAACGTCAGCAGAGGCTGGCTTGCAAAATGGCTGACCGCGCCCTTCAACTTGTGAGCCGCTTGCTCCAAAGCGGAATGATCCAGCCGTTCGACCGCTTCACGGACTGCCCCAACGAGCGATGGCAATTCTTTGAGGAACAGCGTTGCCAACTCCTATAACAGCGCCTTATCTCCGCCCAGCCGCTCCAAAAGATTTGCCTCGTCAAACCCGTCAGCCGAGGGCCCCCATGCCGGCGAGGCAGAGCCTTTCCCGCTCTTTCTTCGGCCAACCCAATCGAGCGCAGTTTCAAGTTTCACCGGGTCCAGCGGCTTTGAGAGATAACCGTCCATGCCCGCAGCCAAAAAGCGCTTTTCATCGCCCTGAAACACATTGGCCGTCATGGCAATAATCGGCAGATGTCGGGTGGAACTTTGCGGAATTTTACGGAGCTGCGCCGTGGCCTCCAGGCCGTTCATTCCTGGCATCTGAACATCCATCAAGACCACATCGAAGGCCTCTGCTCCCGGGCGGCGAATCGCTTCGAGAACCTCGCCGCCAGACGACACCGGAGTCACGTAATGTCCTTGTTTTTCCAGCAGCCGAACCGCAAGCGTGCGGTTAACGGTATTGTCCTCTGCCAGAAGCACCCGTAAGGGCGGTTTCTTGGCGGCCGACCCACCCTTGGCGGGTTGAGATGGGTGGGGAATCCGAGGTCTTCCCAAGGGCGACGCAACATGCTGTCCGGCAACCCACAGTTGAGATGGGTGGGGAATCCGAGGTCTTCCCAAGGCGTGACGGACGGCGGCCAGCAATTCTTTCTCTCTAACCGGTTTCCAGAGGCAAGCGACGATGGCGGGATTCCGGCGACGGAGCGATCTGTGCTGGCGGCTGACAGGAGCCAGGAGGATAGCCATGGCTTTGGTTCGCCCCCCATCTTCGTAAACCTTTCGGGCCAGAGCCAAGCCGTCCAGGGGAGGGCCCAGAATGTCGGCAATCAGTAACCTAAAGGGTCTGCCAACGCGACAAGCTTCTTCCCAGAGCGGCCAGGCTTCATTACCGTCTCTCGCGCTGGCCGGTGACATTCCCCATTGGCTGGTCATCTGCTCAAGAATATTGCGGCAAGTGTCGTTGTCGTCCACGATCAGGACACGCAACCCCGCGAGCGCGGCCAAACCAGCCGAAGCCGTCTCAGGGTTGGAGCCCCGCGGGAGCCTCATTTTCAGAGAAAAATGGAAACGGCTCCCTTTCCCCACCTCACTCTCGGCTGAAAGCTGGCCACCCATCCGCTCGACAATGCGAGAACAGATGGCAAGCCCAAGCCCGGTCCCGCCTTGGCGTCGCGTGGCGGAGGGGTCCACCTGGGTAAAGGGGTCAAAAATCAATCGAATTTTATCCGCGGGAATACCCACTCCCGTGTCGGCCACCGCAATGTCAAGATCTGCCGTGTCATCCTTCATCCCGGCCAGAGTTGCTTCAAGCACGACTTCGCCTGCATCCGTAAATTTAATGGCGTTACCCGCCAAATTGATGATCACCTGGCGCAGGCGGTCCAAGTCGCCAATCACTCGCCGAGGAACCTGCGGAGCAATTCGTAAGGCCAGTTCGAGCCCCTTGGAATGCGCGGTAAACGCCAGGCTTTGCAATATCTTTCCCAGCATTTCGTGGAGATCGAATTCGCTCTCTACGAGATCGAGGCGACGGGCTTCAATCTTCGCGAAATCAAGAACGTCATTGACCACGGACAGCAGCCCCTCAGCGGAAAACTTGACCATGCGCAAATATTCGTGTTGCTCTTCGGTGAGTTTGGTGTCCAGGGTCAGGCCGGTGAGCCCGATGATGCCGTTGAGCGGGGTGCGAAGTTCATGGCTCATATTCGCCAGAAACTCGCTTTTGGCTCGCGTGGCGGCCTCGGCCGCTTCCCGGGCCCTTTCCAGCTCCTGTTCGGCGCGCTTGCGCTCTGTGATGTCGAACAGCGTGCCTTCGATGATGGGCGGGCCGCCGTCCTCTTTATCGAGGAGCGTGGAGTTCTCCAGCACCCAAATCGGGCTGCCGTCCCGGCGGACCATAAGCTTCTCGAAATTGATTAGGGTCCTTCGTTCCCGGAGTTGGGTGAGGAACAAGTCGCGGTCGGAGGGACGGAAGTAATGCTGTACGGCAGATTCCTTGAGCGCCTCCTCTCGCGATGCGTAGCCATAGATCTGAGCCCATGCGTTATTCACGTCCAAGACGCGGCCGTCGAGCGTGGAACGATAGACGCCCGCCATATTGCGCTCGAAGAGCTGCCGGTAGCGTCGCTCGGAGGCGCGTAGCGCCTGTTCAATCTGCTTTTCGGTCGTGATGTCTCTCGAGATGCCGAACGTACCCACCATCTTGCCGCTTGAATCGCGCAGCGGCATCTTGGTCGTCAGCTTCCAACGGACCGGCCCGCCGAGCTCAGCCATCTTTTCCAGCTTGGCAAAAATGGGCCGGCCGGTGCGGATAATCTCCTGCTCGTCGTTGTAAGCCTCCTGGGCGTCTTCCTTGGCGAAAAAGTCAAAGTCCGATTTGCCGACCACCTCGCTCGGGTCGCTCAGGCCAAAGTGGGCCGCCTGCGTCTTGTTGCTCCGGATGAAGCGGCTCTGAAGGTCCTTGAAGTAGATGCTGTCGGGAACACTGTCCATGAAAGTCTGAAGCAGGTCGCGTTCCCGGCGCAAAGCTTCTTCGGCGCGCTTGCGCTCGCTGATGTCGCGGGCAATTGCTTGCACTCCAGACGGCCTGCCCTCCTCGTAAACCCGCCGGCTGCTGACCTCCAAGGGAATACGCTGCCCGTCCTTAGCCAGGATTTCCACCTCATAGGTCGTCGGCGGGCCGCCTTGCAACTTGCTTTTGAACATGCGGCGCGCCAATTCTCGATACTCAGGCGCTACAATGTCGAAAACGGGCTTTCCGATTGCCTCGGCGCGGCCAAAGCTGGTGATCCGCTCCCACGCTCGGTTGGCGGAGGTGAGATTTCCGTGAAGGTCCGTGACCAAAACAATATCATTCGCATTCTCGAACAGCTCGTAATAATGCTTGCTTGCTGATGCTTCGCGGCGAACCCATTCGCGGGAAAGCGCAGTTTGCTCTCTGACTCTTAAGCGCAAGGCGAGGATCCACGCGGCGAGGGCAAGAACGATCACCACGAGAAGGATGATCTCCCGGAGGGCGTGCGGACCCGTCAGCCAGGGTGCTCGCCGCAGGACCATTACATCGGCCGGAGATCGAAGCTCAAGCCGAAACGAGTTCGGGAGGCGGTTTCGATCCGTTCGCACTCGGCAAATTCCTGTGACCAGGAGCAAATCACCCGGGCGCTCGCTTGCCAGGCGACGCGCAGCAGGGCTTCCTAATCTCGCAATAAAGGCTTCCTCACCGGCTCGAAGCAATAAATCCACCGCGTCGGGGCGGCGCTCGACGCTCAGCAAACGCCCCTGGATCGAAATCAGGCTGGCATCATATATCCCGGCGCGCGCTTGCTCAGCCGTGACGAGGCGCGGGACAGGTGGTTTTCCCGTTCCCAAGCGCCTGAAGACAGCGTCCTCGAGCTCGGGCGCGTAGTGGGTCAGGCTTACAAAGCCGGCTACGTCCACAAGATCACCTAACGCCAAGGGGGTCTTTTGGGAGCTTTCAACCACCAAACTTCCGGTCGCGTCTTTTATCACCAATGCGTGGCCCGGGCGCTGATACTCGACGGTGCCCTGAACCCGAATGCGATGTTCGGGCGTGCCAATTCCGGGCGTGAAGCGGAAAAGAGTGCCAATGGCGCGTACCGGGAGCGTGAACGGGTCAGGAACTCCCGGTTCTTCCGCCTTAACTTCGCGCATGTCCGGGACGCAGACCACAGCGTCTATAAACTGGCTTCTTCCGTTATAGAGTCCTCCCGCCGCGCCTCGAAAACGCGCTTTGGAATCCACCAAGCCGCTGGCCGCGCGGCGGAGATTCCACGGCATCAAGACCTCAAAATGCCACTCCCGCGACGCAACTTGGAGGACAACCTGCCCGTTCAAAACTTCGATCTTATGAACAACCCCTTCAACTTGAACCCACTGGCTGTCTTCCCTCCCGGAAACGAGGCGGTCAAAGGAAACGCGGCGGGCGGATGGCAGCGGCGCGACGCCGAGGACCTTGATATGGGAATGCACAATCATCGGCGCGAAAAATCCCGCATGAATCTTGAGGCTCCGGGCGCCAGTGACGACGTAGATTCCACCCGTGTGGTCCTGAACAAACAACTGCCAACCCGCGCCGCCACAGTAGGTGGCAACGGCGCGCAGCCTCACGGGATAGCCCCGATCTGCCTCGGCCCGGCTCAGGCGGCGAACCTGCCGGACGGTTGTAAGAAGGGGATACTTGGATTGTAAGACGGAGGCTCTGGTTGAGGCGGCCAACAGCGGATGGGCCACGAGAAACAAACAAAAACCAGCAAAGAGGCCGCGGAATAGCCTTCTCTGCCAGCGTTGTGCCGCTTGGCGACGCCGTCCGCCACGAATCGCTGCCATATCACTTTGGCTCGTTCTTGGCGAGCTTCTGGTAACAGGCGGGGCAGATTCCGTGCGTGAACTCCGCGTCGGAATGCTGCCGAATGTAAGATTCCAGCTGCTGCCAGTAGTTTTCATCGTTACGGATTTTCTTGCAATACATGCAAATGGGCAGCAGCCCCTTCAGCTGCTTCACTTGCGCCAGGGCTTGTTCGAGCTCGTCAATTCGGCAACTCAGCTCCGCTTGCAGGTCAAGAACGCGGATACCCACTTCAATGCGCGCGCGAAGCTCAGCCCGGTCGAAAGGTTTGATCACATAATCATCCGCCCCGGCCGCCAAACCGGCCACGAGATCCTCGCGCGCTCCCCGCGCGGTCAGAAGGATGAGATAAGCGGGGCGAATCGGCTGGCGGCCGCGAACTCGACGGCACAGGGTCAGGCCGTCCATGCCTGGCATCATCCAATCAATCACTCCGATGGCCGGCGCCTCGGGACCGGAAATAATCTTCCATGCCGAGTTGCCGTCTTCGGTCACAACCGGCTCCCAGCCCCATTGCTCCAAGCTTACTTGGATCAGCCGCCGGCTGACGGCATCGTCTTCGGCGACGAGAATCTTGACCCCCTGTCGAGCTGGCCGATCGGGTTGGCCGGTCATCACTGCTCCCGCTTCATTTTCTGCGGATTTTCCCGATGGCTCGCGAGAGCGCTTCGAGGGAGTAGGGCTTGCCCAGGAAATCCGCGTCTGCCAACTCCCCCTTAAAACGCTCTCGCCCATACCCGGATGACAAAATCACTTTGACCTCCGGGCGGGTGGCTTTCAGCCGAGCGTAGGTTTGTAGCCCGCTCATTCCGGCCATAATCATATCGAGCAGCACGCAGTCAATCCGCTCGGCGTCGCGGGCATAAATCTCACAAGCCTGTTCCCCGCTTGTCGCCGTAACTACGGTGTAGCCCAACTGTCGGAGGCCTTTTTCAACAAAGGTCAACACCATGGGTTCATCTTCAACCACAAGAACGGTGCCGCGACCTTTGGACAGTGGCGCGGAATGCACAGGCTCGGCCGCAGGTCGTGGACTCGGGATGACGGGCAAATTTAAGACAAACAAGGAGCCGCGGCCGGGCTCGCTCTCCACCTCAAGGGTTCCCCCGCAATCCTGGACCATTTTTCGCGCCATCGTCAGACCAAGCCCTGTGCCCTCCCCCGGGGGTTTGGTGGTGAACAAGGGATCAAAAATTCGCTTGAGGACGGCGGGTCCCATGCCCACTCCGGTATCCTGAACGGTGATGCGGACATACTCAACGGGCTGTGCGGGAGAAAGGCCGCGCGTTTTGTCCATGGCGGGGTTTCCGCGCGACGTCTCAAGCGTCAGCGTGCCGCCCTCGGCCATCGCGTCCCGCGCGTTGATGGCCAAGTTGAGGATCGCCTGCTCGAGGCGTCGGGCGTCCCCGCGCACCCAGGGCAAATTGGGCTCCCAACGCGTTTTGATCTGAATCTTTCGGTCAAAGGTTCGCCGAATGATTTTGGCCACTTTCTGCAAGACCTCATTAAGGTTGGCGCCCTCCGCGAGCGATCCCTCCTCTCGTATCAAATCGAGAAGCTGAGAAGTGAGTTCAGAGGCCCGTCGCGCTGCCTCCTCAATCATCTGTAAGGGTTCGTAAAGGTCGCTTTCCGGGGAAACACGAAGGCGAGCCAGCGTGGCGAAGCCGAGAATCACCTCCAGAAAATTGTTAAAATCGTGCGCTACCCCTCCCACGAGCAAACCCAGACTCTCCATCTTTTGGGCTACCAGGAATTGCCGCTCCAGCTCCTTATATTCCTCCGCCAACTGCATTTTGCCGGTGGCGTTGAGGATAACTAGAACTAACTCGGTGATGGGGTGACCTTCAACATCAATCGGAAAGCTTACCGTCGAGCAGCAGTGAAGGTCGCCTGATTTTGCCAAGTAGCGGCATTCAAAGATCTGTGAAGTGATGTTGCCCGACAGAAGCGCGCTGAGATTTTGTTCGACCGCCGCGCGATCTTGCGGCGCAACCCAGTCCATCCAACAAGTTTGCTCGATCTGAGCGGGAGTGGCAGCGAACATTTCGGCGAGGCCCTGGCTGACTCTCTCGACCCTCATTTCGGTATCTAGCAAAGCGACCGGGAGGACAGGTCGGGCGAAGAGGGCGTCTGGCAACTCGCTGCTGCTTCGGCCTTGGGATTTGTTTTGTTCCATTTCCGCGGCGAGAATTTTATTTCTCTGAAATTACTCCTTTAGGATTGATCTCCAACCTCAAAATCTAGAAACGGCGCAGCTATAACGGGGCTTGCTCGAATGTGCCCTGCGCACCGCAAGTGCGACTCGAAAGAGGAGAGCGGCTTTCCCAGGCGGCGAAGGCAATCCCCGCTCACGCAGCTTTTTAGTCACCTCATGGTCTGGTTTCGGCAAAAAGCGCGCGGAACTTGATCTGAATTCACTGCAACTCCCCCTTGCGGCGACCGCAGTGATTTTTTACGCCTCAACGAACGCCATGCGGCCGATGATTCCTGCCCTTGACCCGTGAGCAGGGAATGTTTTTGTGCCGTCCAGCAACGCAATAGATTACCATAGAGTCATAATCTACATAGATTACCATTGAGTTACCCTCTATGCAGCTAATGTCACAAGGTTTTGGCAAGCAGCCGTGGCGCCGCCAACCCCTTTCAGGGGAAGGCTGGAATACATCGCACCTGAATCTGGAAAATGCTTGCGCGGGGTCGGTGGCGTTGTTCGAGGCTTTCCTCGCCCCGGTGGAACGAATTGGCGCAGGGCGGGAAAAAATTACGGCGGCAGGTGGGCACAGCAGCTCATCATTCCCCGCCCAGGCCCATTATGGCCGGCGTTGACCGATGGGGTTGGCGATCGTGGATGCCCCGGCGGAAAGAAAGTCACGAATCTTCTCAAAGTCTTCCCGCAAAAGCTTCTCTTCACGCGGGTTGCGAAGGACATAAGCGGGGTGCACGGTGGGCAAAGCTTTTGCCGCGCCAAAATCGCACAGCCGCCCGCGGATTTTTGTGATGCCTTCTTTGATACCCAGAACGGTTCTGACCGCCGGCGCGCCCAAACAGCAGATTAAGCGCGGTCGAATCGCTTCCAACTGGCGGAAAAGGAATGGGGAGCAAGCTTCAATCTCGTCGGGGAAGGGCGTGCGGTTACCCGGCGGTCGGCATTTCACGACGTTGCAAATGTAAACGTCTTCCCTCTTCATCCCGATCAGGTGAATCATGCGATTCAAAAGCTGACCGGCCCGTCCCACAAACGGCAAACCCTGCGCATCTTCGTCGGCGCCCGGTCCCTCGCCGACAAAGACCAATTCAGCATGGGGGTTCCCCTCCCCGAAAACAATGGTGTTGCGGCCATTCGCAAGGCCGCAGCGGTGGCAATCGCCAAGATCCAGGCGAATGTCGGCGAGCGACTCGCGTTCGCGGCGCCGCGGAGGTGGAGCTTCAAACAAGCTCAACGATTGAGCCTGGAAGCCAGCGGAAACCACGGGGGTTGTCGGAGCCAGAGTCGGCGACGTCGGTGCGGGTACAAGATTCACAGCCGGTTCGGAAGACTGTTTCCCGTCTAGGGCAGCGGAAGCAAGTCCAGCTTCGGGCGCGGGGTATCGGTGTCGAACGTAAAACTCCTCGATCCCCAGCTCCCGGTAAAATTCAATCCACTCGGAGATTTTTCTTCGTAGATGCTCGTTCAATGCCAGGCCTTGAGAAGAAAGTCAATGCCACTCCATCGCTCACGCCGCAAGGCACGAAACGTTTTTCCCGCCTACCGAAGCTGTCCGCTTCCCTCTGCCGGCTCTGTGGAGACATGGATTGCCAGTGTCTTCTCCGCGCCAAGTTTGGAGCGCAACTGGGCCACCGCATCAAGGATGCGATGGGCGACGTCAAGCTTGCCCATTTTTTGGAGAGGAATCTGGCGGCCGTCGGCGAACAGCAAGGTTACGATATTCGTGTCCACCTCGAATCCGGCTCCAGGTTGGGTGACGTCATTGGCCACCATCAGGTCCAACTGCTTCGCTCGCAGCTTAGCTGACGCATTGGAAACGACATTTTCGGTTTCCGCCGCGAATCCAACGAGCAACTGGCGGGGTTTTCTGCGGCGGGCAACCTCACCCAGAATGTCGGCCGTCGGCTCAAGCCTCAGCGCCAGAGCGCCCGAATTCCGCTTCAGCTTAGCTGGTGCGATGCGCATCGGCCGAAAGTCCGCCACCGCCGCAGCCATCAGGAAGATGGTAACTTCATGGAAATGCTTGTTTACAGCTTCCATCATTTCTAGCGCCGTGCGGACGCGCTCGACCACCATACCGGGGGGCGGATCTACGCTCGAGCGACCGCTGATGAGGGTCACACGCGCGCCTCGTCTTCGCGCGGCCTCAGCAAGCGCATAGCCCATCTTTCCGGAGGAACGATTGCTTAAAAAGCGACAAGGGTCTAGGGGCTCTTCCGTTCGCCCCGCGGTCACCAGAACCGTCTCGCCCTCCAAGTCGCTCCGCTGGCTGAGGGTCTCGAAGACCGTTTGCGCAATCGTTTCGACGGCCGCCAAGCGACCTGCTCCGATCATTCCGCAGGCCAGGTAACCCTCCTCCGGCTCGATAACGTGAACGCCTCGGTCGCGAAGGATTTGGAGATTATGCTGAGTTGCCGGATGTTCCCACATGTTCACGTTCATGGCCGGCGCAACGATCGTCGGCGCGCGCGCGGCCAGGTAGAGAGTGGTCAAAAAATCATCGGCGATGCCGGCCGCCATTTTAGCAATGATGTCGGCGGTGGCTGGGGCGATAACCAGCGCGTCCATGTTCTGAGCGACGGCGGTGTGCTCAATGACGCTGGCCAGATTAGCCTCCCCGGCGGCTTCATCGAACAGCCCGGTGATAACCTTGCGGCCTGAGAGAGCAGCAAAGGTCAACGGGGTGACAAACTGACGAGCCGCATCGGTCATAATGACCTGAACCTCAAAGCCGCGGTCCTGCAATCGGCGGAGCAGTTCGGCCGATTTGTAAGCCGCGATTCCGCCCGTCACGCCAAGCGCCACTTGCATCTTGTTCTCAGCTCCCACTAGGTCTTAGCCCCTATTTTGAGGTTTTCATCTTGGGAACCTTGTCGCCGTTCTCGGATGATGGATCTTCAATGGCGAAGGGAAGCACACCCGCTTGGATCTCTTGTAAGGCAATTTTTATCGGCTTTTTGTACGCCGACTGTACCAGCGCTGTTGCCCCCGACTGCAGTTGCCGTGCTCGCTTGGCAACCAGCAGGATGAGGCGAAACTTGCTATCAATTTCCTGTGGTAAGTCCATTTACCCTCCAAAGTTTTTTATGATGTTTTGCATCTGTTCCCGAAGCGCCAGCGGGCGATGTCGGATGGCGATGACGATCGCCTGGAGCGCGGCGCGAGCTCTCTCCAGATCGTCGTTAATCACCAAGTAGTCGTATTCTTTCCACGCTGCAACCTCTTGGCGCGCATCCTCCAAGCGTTGCCGGATCGAATCGAGGCGGTCCTGACGGCGGGCCTTCAGACGCCGCTCAAGTTCGCGGAATGAAGGCGGCACGATAAAAACGCCGGCCGCCTCCGGAAAGCGCCGCTTGAGGCGCCGGTATCCCTGGACGTCAATATCGAGCAGAATATCTCGTCCGGTCTGTTGGGCGGCTCGGAGCTGGCGGAGGGGCGTGCCGTAAAGGTCAGTGTGAACCTTGGCCCATTCAGCAAAGGCTCCGCGGCGAACCATGCGGCGGAAAACTTCTGGGCTCACGAAGTAATATTCGCGTCCGTTCCGCTCGCCTGGCCGGCGTCGTCGCGTCGTATAGGAGACCGAAAAAGCGAGAGCCTTCATCGTTGCCCGAAGACGCTCAATCAGCGTCGTTTTGCCTGCCCCGGAGGGCGCCGATACGACAATGATGGTCCCCGCCGACCGCTTCAATTTGTTGTCGCTGGCCACGCTCACTCGATGTTTTGCGCCTGCTCCCGGAGCTTCTCAATCTGGCTCTTGATTTCGATTCCTAACCGCGACACTTCCAGTCCAAGCTGTGGCACTTCGGCGCTTTTCGCGAGCAGGGTATTCGCTTCCCGATTCATTTCCTGGAGAAGGAAATCCAAGTTCTTACCCACTTCGGATTCTTTCTGCAGCAAGCGATGTGCGTGGTCGAGATGGCCTGCCAGCCGGGTTAATTCTTCCGAGATATCAAAACGAGAAGCAAGGTAAGCCACTTCCTGAGCCAAGCGAGCCGGATCAGGATGGGGAATGCCGGCCAGCTCTTGAATTCGGCCTTCCAGCCTTTCCCGGATGGCTTCCGAAGCGCGGCCTGAAAGCCGCCCGATTTCTTCAGTCAAAGCTCGGACTTGCTCCAGGCGTCGCCTCAAATCGGCCTCGAGGGTTGCGCCTTCGCGCGCCCGCATTTCATTCAATTGGTCGAGCGCGCGCGCCATAGCTCTTTCTGCCATCGCGCGCAGGCGGGCACCCTCTTCTTCCGACCACTGGCCATTCTCGACCGCGAGAATGCCCGGAAGGGCCATCAAAGGTCCCAGCTCAAGTTGCAAATTCACGCCGAGCTCGCCGGCCAGCTCCCGCCAGGCCGCGACACACGCCAGCAAGAGCGGGCGGTTCAACCGGACCGCCGACCCTCCTGGATGATCCGCGCTGACTGTCGTTTCCACATGGCCGCGCGTGATACCTTCCTTGATCATCTGCCGCAGAACGGGTTCTATTTGCTCCAGGACACTTGGCACACGCACCTGCGCGTCGAGAAAACGATGATTGGTGGACTTAATGCCGACTGAAACGCCAAGGTCTCCCTCCAGGATATGCACGTTACTGCACCCTGTCATGCTCCGAATCACGGATTCCAGCCTCTTTCAAAGAATCGCGAAGGATCTTGCCGGTCGGCCGTCAGACCTCCGCGCCGGCGAATTGCAGCTCGTGCAAACGCTGGTAAATTCCACCCCGACTGACTAAATCTTCATGCGTGCCGACCTCAGATATGGTTCCGCGGTCAAGCACGATGATACAATCAGCCCGGCGAACCGTGGACAGCCGATGGGCAATCACCAACACGGTGCGCCCCATCATGAGGTTTGCCAAAGCCTTTTGGACTAGCATCTCCGACTCCGAATCGAGCTCGGAGGTGGCTTCATCCAGGATCAAAATCGGCGCGTTTTTCAGCAGCGCTCGCGCAATCGCCAGCCGCTGACGCTGTCCCCCAGAAAGCCTTTGACCTCCTTCCCCGATCACTGTCTTATACCCCTGCGGCATGGCCATAATGAATTCATGGGCCAAAGCAGCCTGTGCCGAATGCGCTACCTCCGCCTCGCTGGAGAACCGGCTCCCATAGCAAATATTGTTATAGACCGTGTCATTAAACAAAATGGTTTCCTGGGTAACGAGCGAGAGTTGGGAGCGCAGCGAGGCTATCGCAACATCCCGAATGTCACGGCCGTCAATCAGAATGCGACCGCTGGTAACGTCATAAAAACGGGGAATTAGGCTGGCCAGCGTGCTCTTGCCCGCTCCGCTTGGCCCGACCAGTGCTACCACTTCGCCCTTGCCGAGCCGAAGGCTCACGTCCGTCAATACCGGGGAGTCA
>JAJYNF010000228.1 GCA_021786455.1 Acidobacteriota bacterium | reverse complement strand
GAATCATCGTTGAGGGCTTAAACGTTTCGCCTGAAGGTCTGTTTCCTCAAAGCATTGTGAGGGACGAGGATTTTCGGTAAGATTCAACGGGAAGACGCAGGGATTGCGGCGGGAGAAATAGGGCAGCCAGAAACCAGGACGCTGGAGGAGGCAAGATGCGGAATTTCCTGATGTTGCTGACGATCACCGGCTTGTGGGCAGCGGGGGCAATGGCTTCGCCGAGTAAGCATACGGAGAAGGCGTTACTGAAGAGGGCTCAAAAGCAGGAAATCAAGCGGTTCAAGTTAAAGGAGAAGTACGAAAAGCAGATGCTCAAGAATCAGCAACTGCCGAAAGCGGTGCGAATCCAAATGAAGCATCGGTTACAACGGGAGGATCGCCGGCTCAAAAATCGCCAGAAGGACGAGCGCCAAAAGCTTAAGGACCAACAACGCATCTTACGGGAGGGGTATAAGCAGCTCGGTTCGGATTAGAAGTTTCAGGGTGGGGCACCGCATTCGGGCAACTAAAATGCGTGAGCGAGGCAGCGCAAAATGGCCGCTCGCGAATCGAGGAGGAAACCGGAGGGCCAGCCAAGGAGGCGAGGCATGAACCGGGTGATCGGGATGGTCGCCGTGGTAGCCCTTTTTTCGTTTTCGGTGGGAAGGGGATGGGCTCGGCAGCAACAAGCGGAGCAGCGCCCTACGCTGCGCCGCGGAAAAGGATCTTCAGAGAGACATAATACATCTGTCACGATGAACGCTCGCGCCCTGATGCGCGTGCGCACCATATACATTGAGCCGATCGAAAACCGGCTGGGTGTCAAGATCGCCGACGACCTGGCCAGCGCCGGGCACTTCAAACTATCGCTGGATAAACGTCAGGCGGATGCCATCCTCAGCGGCACCTGCCTGGATGCCACACATCTGAGGCTGCTGCACTCGGAAGTTTTTCTGAGTAGCCGGGTTACGGGAGCGGCAATCTGGCAAGACGAAATCCGCCTGCCCCTGGATCCTCCGCCGCTTGCAAAGGCCCTGAACGAGACGGCCTCGAAAATTGCTCGGGACCTGCTCGCCAGCGCGGGCGCGGCAGAAAACCGATAAACGGTCACCCGCCACCTGGCGCGGCGTAGAGGATGAATCACGCCGCGGCGCGGGCGAAATACCAGGGCATGACCCCGCCGGATTCCAATGGTCGTTCGACCCCATCGTCCTTCCGATTTGAACACACTTTACAAGATTGACCAAGAGTGCTTTCCTCCAGAGATTGCCTACACGCGAGGCGATCTGGAACGGTTCGTACGCCATAGGAATTCCAAAACGTGGGTCGCGGAAGAAAATGGGCAGGTCGCTGGATTCTTGGTAGCTGGGCGCGAACCCCCAAAAGTGGCTCACCTGATTACCATTGATGTTCTCCACAAGTGGAGGCGTCGGGGAATTGGAAGCGCATTATTGAAGGTCGCGGAAGCGTGGGCACGGAGCGTGGGAATTGAGGTGATCTATCTCGAAACGGCCGTAAACAATCAAGCAGCCCAGCGACTATACGAGGCTCGAGAATACCGGAGAGTAGAATGCCTTGATGACTATTATGGGAGAGGCGCGCCCGCTTGGGTTATGATGAAACGGCTGGCATGAGATGTAATTCCAGCGACGCCTTCAACCAACGGGCTGGCCCGCGGATTAAGCGTGGCCGCCCGCGCAGGGCGGGCGCCGGCCCGACGGTTCGAGGGCCGAGCGTTGAAGGATGAGATGGCCAACAAGCTGACCTCCACCGACCGCCGAGTCATTATCATCGCGATACTCGTCTCAGCCGTTTCGCTGGTCATTGGAATCAGATATTTTTCTCACGCATTTCCTGAAGCGTCCCTCCAGCTTCGCCTCAACAAGCAGCAATCCCAGTTGATTGCGGAGAAGTTCCTGAGTCAGCGCGGACTGGATGTGGCCGGCTATCGCCATGCCGCCATCTTCGCGTATGACGATGAAGCCAAGCTTTACCTTGAGCGGACTCAAGGGCTGGCCAGAATGAATCAACTTACCTCCGGCCCGGTTCATCTTTGGCGCTGGGAGCATCGCTGGTTCAAGCCGCTCCAAAAGGAACAGTTTCGGGTGGATGTTACACCCTTGGGGCAAGTGGTTGGGTTTGAGCATGAGATTCCCGAGAATCGTCCTGGCGCGCAACTGAGCGCGGCGGCGGCGCGCGCCATTGCTGAGAAATTCCTGGCCAGCGTCATGCACCGCAACCTGGCGAACCTTTCCTTCGTTGAAGCGGCCACGGAGAAGCGCACGGCAGGCAAGAACCCGGCAAAAACGGTTCGGATTGACCACACCTATGTTTGGAAGGACCAAGCCGTCAACCTGGGCAGCGGCAGTTATCGCGTTGCGGTTCAGGTGGATGGCGATCAGGTGACCGGCTATCACGAATACGTGAAAATTCCCGATAACTGGCGGCGCGGCTATGAGCGGCTACGGTCGCGTAATATTGACGCTCAACTGGTGGATCAGGTTTTTTGGGCCCTGCTGACACTGGCGATGGCCGTGATTCTGATCCGGCGTTTGCGCGACCGCGACGTTCCGCTAAGAATGTCCTTCGGATTCGGCGGGGTAGCGGCCGCCCTTTATTTTCTCGGGCAACTCAATCAATTTTCCATCAACAAGTTCGGTTACTCGACGACCGGATCCTATTCGAGCTTTATCGGCAACTATTACATAGGCGCTTTCTTGAGTTCGCTGGGTACAGGCGCTCTGATTTTTCTGGTGGTGGCGGCCTCAGAACCCCTATACCGC
>JAJYNF010000120.1 GCA_021786455.1 Acidobacteriota bacterium | reverse complement strand
TCGAGGGGTACGAGCATAACGAGATTGCCGAAATGATGAATTGCTCCGTAGGCAATTCCAAATCCCAACTCCACAAGGCGCGAATGAAATTGCGTGAGTGGCTGCTGCAAGACCAAAAGAAGCGTTCCTTGGCTGCGCGTGAAAGGCAGGAAGAACAAGCCTAGGAGAACCCGCCATGGATGAGCAAACTCGAAACCAGCAAGCACATGAGTACTTGGAGTGCCAGCGGTTCAACGCCGAGCTTCCATTATATTTGGAGGGTGAATCCGGGACCCGGGTCGAACGGCATGCGGCGCAATGCGGAGCCTGCCGAGCGCAGCTAAACGAATTGCGAGCCATCCAGGCCATGGCGCGTCAACTTCCGGAGGACTCCCCCTCCCCGGCGATGTGGGAGCACTTGCATGACATGCTGGCTTCAGAAGGGCTGATTCGGAGTCGGCGGCGCGCGTGGCTGACCTGGCTTGAACAACTGACCCTGCCTGGCCGCCTGATTCCAGCAAGCGTCATCGCCGTGTTGGCCGTCATCGGCCTGCTCATCATCACATCTTCCCACCCGAGGAACGGGCGCGTGAATATCGCAGAAACGTCTTCAGCCCCCTCCGCCAAGGCTAATTACGCGGTCGAGGAGGCCTCTGTCGAGCGCACGGTCACCCAGATGGACCGAGCCTATCAGAGTCAATTGGGTTCTTTGGACCCGGCCGTTAGGGAAGATTATCAGAGGGGCATCGAATCCCTGAACCATTCGATCCGAGAATGTAGCGAAACTCTTCAACAAGCGCCTGAGAATTCACTGGCGCGGGAATACTTGATGCAAGCTTATGCGCAGAAGGCAGCACTTCTCGCCTCTGCCTTGGAGTATCAGGGCCGTTAGGCTGTCGGGTAGAAAGTAGATTTTGTGTCCACTCATCGCTATTTGAGATTCTTTTTGTGCGCCGGTTTGTGCATGGCCGCGGGATACGTGCTTTTACCTATCGCAGCCTTCAGCTCACCAGCGATTCGTGTCGAAAAGACCGTTGCGACCACGGGGCACCCTAGCGTTACGCTCTCCAACCTGAGAGGGAGGGTGACGATCCGCGGCTGGAGTCGGCGGATGGTCCATGCGGTTTACATCCTTGCTTCTCCCCGCATCGCCGTGGATTTCGACGTTCGGCCCGGTCAGGGCCCGGCTCAGGATGTGCATTTCAGCACCCATGCGATTGACCCCACAGCCGCCGACCAACTGAGGACCGCCGACTTCACGCTGGAAATTCCGTCGGGGGCAAGCCTCGAAGTCCATGATCCGGAGGGCAGCCTGCAAGTAGAAAGTATTCAGGGCGACACGGACCTCGAATCCTTCGGGGCGCCCATTGTGGTCACCGATATTGGTGGGCATCTTGCCGTCCGAACCCTGACGGGTGACATTTCGATTACGCGGGCGGCCGGCCGGATCGAGGCCACCTCCATTAACGGAAATCTTCGCCTGATTGACGCCACCAGCTCGGAGGTTCGGGCCAGCACGAACTCCGGAGATATTTTTTACGAGGGCAATTTTGCCAGCGGTGGCATGTATGTTTTATCTGATTATAGTGGCACCATGGATATTCTGTGCCCACCCCAAGCTTCCTTCGAGTTGCACGCTAAAACGGTTCGAGGCAAGCTGGAGGATAATTTCCCAATCGTGCGCAGCCGGCGATTTCCTTCTGCCTTAAACTCGGGGAACAGCCTGGTCGGCACGCACAGCACCGGAGAAGCAACCGTGGAGTTACGATCCTTCAGCGGAACTATCCGAATTCGGCCGGAACCCTGAAGAAGCATCGTCCAGTCCACCCTTCACTCCGGTTACGCTCGAGCTCGGGGAGGAAGATACGGTGCAAGAGCGTTTCCATAGCGAGCGAATCCAGCTCAGGGTTTCTGACGGGACAACGATGGATGCGCACGTGGCACGGCCCAACCATCCGGGTCGGCGCGCTGGAATGATGGTTTTCCAGGAAGCATTTGGCGTTAATTCCCATATTCGCAAGGTTGCCGGCCGCCTAGCGGCGGAAGGCTTTGTGTCCATTGCGCCGGAACTCTTTCATCGAACGGCTCCGGGATTTGAAGGGGACTACGCGAACTTCCAACCCGCCATGCAACACATTCGCGCCATGACCCTTGAAGGAATCGAAGCGGATGTTCGCGCGGCCTTCGAGTGGCTGGCTCAGACGCCGGACGTTCAAGCCAACATGATTCATGCCGTGGGTTTTTGCATGGGAGGGCGCGTCGCATTCTTGGCCAACAGCATCCTTCCCCTGAATAAGGCGATCTCTTATTACGGAGGCGGCATTGCCCCCGACTTGTTGCCGCGCGTTGCCGCCATCAAGGCGCCAATGCTTTTCTTCTGGGGGGGGCGCGGACAAGCACATCCCGAGCGAACAGCGCCGAGCGGTCGTGGATGCGCTGACCGATGCCGGCAAGCCGTTTATCAATGTTGAATTCTCGGAAGCGGACCATGGTTTCAATTGCGATGAACGCCCATCCTATCACGCCACCTCTGCTAAGCTTGCCTGGGGTATGGCGATCAGCTTTCTGAATTTGTAGAGAGATTTTGCGGCAGCGTGACGATGCCCAGGTCCACCGCGCCTTCCTGCACTTTCTGCAAGGTCTTGTGGCTGAAGTTCCGGTAGATGCTGATTTGCACCGGCGGGTAGAGCTGCTTGAATCGCGCGAACGTCTTCGGCAACACGTAGAGGCACGTCGCTTCGTTCGCGCCAATGTAAAGCTTGCCGCGCGGCGTTTGATTCAACTCCGCTTGCTCCCAATAAGCAGGCGCTAAATTCCGCCCCAAAGACCGACATTGAGCGGAGGGATGGCGGGCGGCCCTGCGACGCGCGATCGCCCGGCCTCGGATCAGCCGATCGCAACGAGCTTCCTCAGCCGAGCCGCCAAATCATAACAGCGTGGAATGCGATTGTTCACAAAATCTTGAGCCTTATGCGGGAAACGGATGGAGCCAAAAGCCGTCCCGCTGGCGCTTCCGGGTGATGTTGGAGCGGGGGACGCGGATCGAACCCGCGACGTCCAACTCGGGAAATCGACCGTAGAACGGAAATACAAGGTTTAGCGTCTTCGGTGTTGAATGCTGACGATCCCAAGCTATTGATTCTGCGCGAACCAATTTCAGCCGTCCGTTAATGGACTCTTATCGGACTCTGAGTTCGAAGCGGGCTTGACTCGTTACAGCCGGTCGGGTTCGGTCGGCTCAACAGGCGGAATCTTCGCCGTCACCCTTCGAAACTTCTCATAGCTGCCTCGCGCGGCCCTTTCTCTCAGCCGCTCGAATTCGACAATGCGCTCTTCAAATGCCGAAACAAACAACTCCCCCACAGAAATATTCTCTCCGGCGGCAATCTGCTTCGCGCTCTTGTACAACTCTTCAGGGATGCTAATGGTTAGGTTCATGGGTGGCCTCCCACGAGCGTCAGCATCTCCTTGGGGCTGATCACTCGAATACCGAACTGGCCAGCCTCCGCAAAATGCCCGGCATTGAACGTGACAATCGTAGCCTGCGGCTAGGTGTACGGAGAGCATGGTCGGTTAATCCTCCTGGACACTTCGGAACGGATGTGGGATCGACTTCTCCGGTTCTTTGGTTGCATTCTTTAAGTAGTCAGTAATGCTCTTTCGAAGCTTGTCGGCCCACTGCGGTTCCCGGACTTCGTAAATTATCACCCGGAGATGCCGGAGGTCGAACGGCACATCCTCGACACGTGCGGCGGCAAACACAACTGGTTTCCTTGCAGCGTGAGCCAGCCCAAGTTCATAGAAGACATTCGGATTCTTGTCAGTAAGGTCTGCCAGAAGGACCTTGGCATTTGTGATCTGCTCCCAAATTTGTTCGACGACACTACCGGTTGTGAATACCTCATCAGCCCGAATAGGCTCATACCCGGCCTCTTTGATTGAGGGTATAAAGATCTCCTGGTAGTACCGGTCCGGCCATTCTCCGAACGGCATCATTACGAAGCAGGTGTCAAGAAACTCGCGGACACGCGGCTCCCGCGAGATTGTCCTCGGTGTACTTGGTTTCTCTAATACATCGCGCGTCGCTGCCTGGGGCACACCGGTGTCTCCCTCTGGGGCACCATCCGGCCCAGCGGCGAAGGCGCGAAGGTATTTGAGATTACCCAGAAAGACCTCGGAGAAGCGTTCGACCCGGTCTCGCGCGATTTTGAACTCGCGCGTAAGCGTGTTCAGGAAGAATTCGTCCTCGGGTATCCGCTTGCCCCCATAGAACTTCTCGACTCGTGCAAACTCCGGGACGTTCCGAAATGCGCCAAGCAGGGCATCTTGTCGCTGCTGGGGGGAACTCGGGGCGACGATATCTTGGCCAAGCTTTTCGAGACGTACATTTGCCGTCGCTCCTGATCCCGACGCAAGCCCGTATTGATTGGCTGACCGCAAAAGATCAAGGAAACGCCAATCGCTGGGCTGGCGGAATCCCACAGCTTTCGCCAGATCGGCTGCGTGCATCGGGTTACCGGCATTCTTCTCCTCAATTGCCTTCGCTACCTTAATCGCCTCCTCAAGCGTGTTCCTTGGGAATGTCCAAGGCTTGCCCTTGGCAGACCGCGAACCTGGCGCAGCCTTCCCTGCGGCTTCGCCAGAACGAAAGCGGGTTCGCTTAGGAGCCTGATTGTCTGCTGTCTCTTCCTCAACCATTTTGACCACCTTTCTGCAGGCGGGATTCCTAACGCCCTAAATACGTAACGCGCGTCGCCGTCTATAACTTCACGATGAATATACGATCTCTATACTCTTCAAAAGAAGTAAATGCAAGAGTTATTGGAAAAGAGAGCTGCGAAGAACTTGGCCGGGGCTTTGAAATTCTACGGAAAGATTGATCGCGGTGATGACTTCCGCGCATTATGGCGTTGGGGCAACGCCCTCGCTTCGGGGATTTTGGGTAGAGCGGGTGGCCCCGCTCTACCCCGCGGTTTTATTTTGACCTTCCCTTCCCGCTAGATTTTGCAGTCGTCTGCAATTTTGCCTCGGGCTTCGGCGTGAGCTTCTCCTTGAGCCCGCGGAGCTCGCGTCCGTCGGCTGACGGATTCCCAGTTTCCGAAAGGTCTTGCTCGGCGCAATGGCCAAGGACAAGGTGGGCGAGTTCGTGGAAAAGAGTTTTGTGCGGGAGCGCCGCAATCGGGCTGACGGCGATCTCATGGCCTCCTCGAAGCGCCCCTCGGAGCGAGCTCGCCCGGCGTAACCCTGCACGTTGCCGTCAAGGTTCGTAAACTCGATGCGCTCGACCTTGAGCGTTCGAAGCGCCTTCTCGTCGCTCCAGCCGGGAATCGCGGCGGGTTCACCCTGAACGGGCTCACCGTGAACGGGCTTCAGTTCCGCGCCTCCGATCTGCGCCAGCACGATGTGTCATGATGCGCGCCCGAACGCCCGGCTTGGCGAGCCGAAGCAGATCATCGTGGCTTAGCAGCGGGAAGACAATCAGACCGAGCTTCGCAGAGTGCTGGAAAAAACGACGCCGAATGAATGTCTGGTCACACGTGAGAGCCACCGAGCCAGGGCAGTCGTGCCACGAGATTAGCTAATAAAAGGGAATTTCGCGCCCAGCGAAGCCTACGGTCGGTTACCTTTGCGCGGTTTGCATCGCTTGGCCAGGCAGGATATACTCTCGCCCTGTTGAAGCGGGGTACGAGGGGGGAGCGTGGATGTGCCAAGGATGAGGCCCGGGGGTAAGCTATCGAAGTCGGCCAGCCAACACACTCGGTCGGTTTCGGTGGGCGCAGGGGTCGAGGAGTTGGGTAAAGATTTCACCAGCGCCCTCGATCCCGCTCAAGTGATGGCCGTGGTCACGCGCCGGCTGCCGAGGTCGAAAGGCGTCGCCGTGTGTGCGGTATGGGAAAGTAAAGAGAACCTCCTGGAATTGGCTGCGGCTTCAGAGCATCTTGCATTGCCATCCCATCTCAAAACAGTCGCGCTAGAGGGAAATCTCCTTGGGCGTACGGTCCGCCAAGGCGCGCCGCAGGTCCTCAGCTCTGAGAAATCAAGGGGCGATAGTTTGGTGAACTGGGCTCGCCAACAGGGCCTCAAATTTCTCACATCTTACCCCCTGATGATTGACGCCCAAGTGATGGGCGTGCTCATGATCGGCAGTAACAAGCCGCCCAGCAAGTCCCTGCTGACGCTGCAGTTGGTCTATTCGGAGCTGGCGGCATTGGCTTTGCGGGACTCGCGCTTGCTCAGCTCAGCCCATCAAACAGTGACAAAACTCAGCTTTCTGGTCGAAGCGAGCAAAGCCCTGAATTCGACGCTCGACCTGCCCGAGCTCCTATCGCGCATTCTTGATGTCGCAAAATCGCAAGTCGAGGCCGAACGCGGCAGCCTATTTCTGGTTGACGAGCAGGCCGGCGAAATCTGGTCTCTGATTGCGCACGGCCTCGAACGGCAGGAAATTCGGCTTCCTCTCGGAAAGGGCATTGCCGGCCATGTGGCCCGGTCGGGGGAGATCGTTAATATTCCGGATGCTTACGCAGACCCGCGCTTCAATCCGGAGGTGGATAAGCGGACCGGCTACACGACGCGCAATATCCTGTGCCTTCCCATTCGGAACAAGGCCGGGAAAATCATCGCGGTGCTGCAACTCCTGAACAAGCGAAAGGGAGCTTTCTCCCCGGAAGACGCGGACTTCCTTATGACGCTCTCCGCGCACATTGCGCTAGCGCTCGAGAACGCTCAACTCCATCAGGTCTTGATCGAGAAGGAACGGTTGGACAAGGAAATGGCGCTGGCCCGAGGAATCCAGCGCAGCCTTCTTCCCGAAACCACCCCCAACGTGGAAGGCTTTGAGATCGCGGTGGTCAATGAACCTTGTTATGCGGTGGGTGGCGACTACTACGATTTCCTAACCGTGGGCCACAATACGCTGCTAGCGGTTATTGCCGATGTGGAGGGCAAAGGAGTTGCTTCTGCGCTGGTGATGTCGAATCTTCAAGCGGCGCTGCGCGCTTTGATCCTTCACCTCCACTCCCTCAATGATGTTGTGGAGGCGCTCAACCGCAAAATGCTGACGGATACCCGTTCCCGGAAATACCTCAGCATGTTCGTGGGCTTGATTGACCTCAAGCGCAAATCTCTTCATTACATCAACTGCGGGCACGTCCCTCCCGTAATCGTGCGTCCAGGAGACGGGTCGCTCCGTCTCACCGAAGGCGGCATGGTCATCGGGTTGTTTGACAACGCCGAATTTGAGCGAGGCCAGGCAAAGCTCCAGCCCGGAGATGTCCTGGTGCTCTGTACCGACGGCATCACCGAAGCCATGGACGCCGAAGGCGAAGAATACGGCACGGACCGATTGATCGCGGCCGTCGAGCGCGTGGCAACTCAAAAGGCTTCTGAAATCGTGGCCTCCGTTTGCGACGACGTTGTACAATTCTCCCGTCGCGGGACTCACCTCGACGACAAAGTGTTGATCGCCATCAAGGCCCTTTAGCCAGCCGCCGGTCCACCGTGATGCGCGTCAGCCCCATGCGTGCGCAGGGCAATCGTTATGGCTGGGTCCGGCGGAGAAGCTGAACCATCGCCGGCCTCTTGATGTAATCGGAAGGATGTGACGGTCCGGTAAATGCGCTGCGTTGAAAATGACAGGCTTCAATTTCCGATCCGCCTCGCGATACCGCCCGCGCATCAATGGCTCGGAAACATTCCCGTCGCGATCGGTGGCCCATCGCAACCCTCCTCCAGAACCTCTGGAATGGGGTTACCCCTTAAACGGCGCGACGGGTTACATTCTTAAATGTCTCGACGGCCCCTCATCGGTTACATTTAACACGTCTCGATAAGGCCCATTGCCGACTCGGCCAATCGCCCTTTATAATTCGGTGGGGCCGAATTCGCATTCTCACTGAAGGAGCATGAGCTCACGCCGTCGCCGCCAGATTTACCTTGTGGGATTTATGGGCAGTGGCAAATCCACCGTGGGCCGTTTGCTGGCGCGCGCGCTCGGGTGGCAATTTATTGATCTCGATTCCATCATCGAGGCGGGGCAGCAGATGACGGTGCGGGAGATTTTCGAGAGTGCCGGCGAACCCTTTTTCCGCGAAGTGGAAGCGGCCGCGCTGGCTGAAATTTCCAAGGCTGAGCCGGCGGTCATTGCTCTCGGGGGTGGCACCTTTGCGCAGCCGGCCAACGTTCGCTTGATTCGCGAAGCTGGCGGCACCGCCGTGTGGCTTGATTGCCCGCAGGAAGAACTGTGGCGACGATGCGAGCAAATGCAGAACCGCCCCTTGTTTCGAGACCGCCTAAGTTTTTTCCAGCTTTTGGAGCAGCGGCTTCCCTATTATCGTCAGGCAGAACATCGGATTTCTACCGGCGGGCGATTGCCCGAAGAGGTGGCCGATGAAATTCTTCGCTTGAAAATCGTTTGAGGAGATCAGCGAGTGGCGGAGGTCCGTGCAATTTTCTCAATCACCTTGTTGACAGCAATGTGGGTGACCTTCCCAGTCACTGCCCGTTCCCTAGAGGGACGAATCGAAGATCGAGGAACCTTTGTGGTCTCGATTGCCGGGAAAAGGGTGGGTACTGAGGATTTCCAGATTCGCTCGGCGCACGATGTAGTGGAGGACGAAGGCGCAGTCACGATTCGCGTGCAACAGGCAGGCCAGCCCGTTGCGTTCGAGACAGAATCGGACTTGGTTCTAAATTCACATCTTTGGCCTAAGACGTATTCATGGAAGCAGACCGTCCCACGGTTCTCCGCATTGAGGATAAACTTCCTCGTATCACCCGTGACCGCGCGCTATCGGACCCTAAACGGCGCAACCGATTTTCGAGAGTTCCTTCTGCCCAAGAACGTTGTCGTCCTGGATGACAACGTTCTTAGCCAATACGAAATCCTTGTCTGGCGTTATCTTCAAACACCAGGTGGAAAGCAACATTTTTCCGCTTTTATCCCACAAGAGGCGCTGCCTGGAAAGGTAACCGTGGACGAGGCGGCCCCGCAGGGCGCTAGCATCGCTGGGGCGAAAGTCAACGCAAGACGCTTCGTCGTCACCACAGAGCTAACCCGCATCGAGCTCTGGACGAATAAGGTCGGAAACCTGGAGCGTGTTTCATTACCCACCATTCACCTTCTCGCCGTCCGCCGCTGACGCCGGAAGTGAACGGTGCGAGTCTCTTGAGAAACTTCAATTGCCACGGGCGCCAAGGTTTGCGTGCCGATCGGTCAGCGCAAGGAGAACGGGTTCCCGGCCGGCAAGTTCATATTGCAGTGTCGCGCGCGTGGGATGACCGGAGCTTCAGAGGCGCGGCTGAACGCGGAACTTCGCTGGGAGTTTTATCGGGTGACGGCCGGCTCCTGAGAGGGAGTGCGCGCTCAGCCTTAATCCTCCCTGGCCAACCTCAGTGGCTCTAGCGTCAAGCTCTCTAAATTGACGGCACGAGGGAATAGAACGTAAGTTTCGAGGAAAATATGGGTGGATAGGTCGTTTTTCAGAGGCTCCATGACAGCAGAGAATTCGCGAAGGCTTCGGGAGCGGCTTCTCTCAAGGCTGGAGTTTGCGAGAGCCTCACGGAGTCGCCGCAGTAGTTCGTCCGCGGCTTCGTGATCGAGCAACATCATGCGCACCGGCCTCTGAATTGTGGGGAAAAACGCCGTCGGATAAGGCCCGCCTCCCCGGGCAGCCGCCTCGATAGCCTCGATGTACGGAAAGACGACCTGTTCCTCAAAATTCATATGTTGCTCTAATTTCAAACGGAAGGCGTTAAACGCTCTTTGAACTCTTTTCCAGTCGTGCCGGTAGCGGCTCTTCGTGGCCGCTGCTTCCTCAAAGAGCTCGGCCATGTGGGCCAGTTGTCGCCAAGTAAAGGAGTGGTGGCGGATCCGGATAATTGAAATGAGATCACTGAGGGATTTGTCCGACCACCCTTCGTATGCTCGGATTTGATCGGCCGTGAGCTCTGCTGTCCCGATTTGCATGAGCAGGCTTTCGATACCCAATCCGCGCTCCGCGCATATCGTGATGAGGGGATGGCGATCTGACTGGCAATAATCCAGTCCGTAACTTTCGAGAACTCGAATCGCTCCCGGCACCTCCGCCGCAATTTCCTGGAGCGACATACCGGGTTCAGCTTTCATGGGCACACCTTTCGTCGCAATTTCTCCAAGTCAGCCGTTATTCCTCCGCGGGCTGCTTCGTTTCAGACTCCAGTTGGCACAAAGCCGCTTTTAACCATCGCAGAACTTTTTCCTCCAATTCCTCTTGGTCGGCCCAACCCTCAACGGATTTGACGGTATCGCCCACTGGGGTCAACGGAATGTAATGGCAAGGGATCCGCTTCTGACGGTGCTCCTCGGGAACAAAAGCTAAAAGGAGGCATGACTTGCACGACTCGGAATGGTGAGCCTTGTTCAGGTGGAGGCAAGTCGGCGAGTCGAGAAAGATGGAAGGCACTCTCCAGGCATCGCCTTTCGAGCGCCGATACTCTCCCTGCTCGATAAATTTGATCTCTGCTTTCAGCAGGCCGATCGTTTCTCGGCGGGTTTCGTCTGTCATCACTGAACCCTGAGCGTTGTTTCAATTTGCGCGGCCGCTGATGAGCCATTGTAATGCTCGGTTCCCTCCACATCCGTTAGAGCACGCGAACAGCCAGCACAGGGCACGGCGCCAATTGGATGACGCGGTGGGTTGTCGAACCAAATACTGCAATATCCAATGCGTTACGACCTTCGACCCCCATTACAATCAAATCAGCCTCGCTCTCGACCGCAAGCTGGACAATCTCCTGGTAAGGGCGACCCATACGGACGGTCGCGTCAACCCTCAGCCAATCCAGGGTCTCGGCAGGAATCGCCTGGATCAATTTCTCTTGAATCTCCTCCGTTACGTCACGGATCTCGGTGGACTTCGGAACATCTTCCAAGACATGCACAATCCTCAGTTCGGCGTCAAATTCCAAAGCGAGGGAGAGCGCGTATTCCAAGGACCGGATCGAGGGCGCGGAGAAATCCGAGCAAAGCAGAATCCGTTCCAGGCGCATAGGGTCATCGGATGTTTCCGGGGTGACAAAGTGGTGCGCGGGCTTGCGAACCACCATGACCGGGCAACGCGACTTCCGAAGGACCTTCTCTGTGACTGAGCCCAACAGCCAATGGTCAACACCCCGCCTGCCGTGAGTACCCATGACGATGAGGTCGGTCGCATGCCGCTCTGCTTCGCTCAGGATGGCATCAATGGGCCGGCCTTCCCGCACGATGATTTCGACAGGTAATCCGCCTGAAGGATGGGCTTCGGCCAAAGCCTTCAGCTTTACTTTGGCCTTCGCTGCGAGTGGCGACCGAAGCCCGCTCCACTTCTCCATCTCCGCAAATTCATCTTCAGGAGAAATGAGCTCGAGAGGCTCTATGACATGTTCGATTGCCAGCTCGGCGGAATAATGGAGCGCCAGCGAACAGGCATAGTCCAAGGAAAGATTGGAAAGCTCCGAAAAATCAAGCGGACAGAGGATGCGTTTGATCGGCAGCATGTCATCGCACCATTTTCACGGCTCCCCGGGGAGCCGTGCATCCCGCTGCCGGAACCCAACTTCGAGCGCGCTGGCCAGACTCATGCTGTTGCGCAACTCCAGGTTAGAATCCAACATCCCGCGTAAGGCAACAATGATGTGGGTCACGCTGCCGTGTGATGGGCGTCACAGCGAGCCAGAAGGGGCAGCGCAAACTTGCCACTTTCCCCATGCCAGTTTTTTATGGAAGGAGGAAGTGGGTAAATCGGTCCTACCCACTTCCCCAGGTAGTCACAGAGTTGGTTGCTTTGTGAGACGCATGGTAAGTGAATAGGGTTGCTCGACCATTTCGATTTTCTATTGGCTCGCCTCCATGGGGGGCAAGCGGGCGAAGCCTACTGCGCTATAGGCGGCGGAAAACTTTCTTGCTTTCGCTGAGACCGAAGCCCGCCCAAACTCATATAATAGTAGAGGCCATTTGCAGAGAGTTGCCGATTTCTGAATCCGAGTCACTGCTCGCGCGTCGGTGGCGTGGAATGCGGGGCATATGGTTGCCTTCGGAGGAGGGGCGTGCACTCCCAATTCGCCAAGTGTGCAAGCGATGCCAGGGGAATAGTCCGCGCGCAACGCGAAGGTTTTGAAAGGAGACTCCAAGGCGACCGAAAATGACCGGTGAAACCATTCAACTGGAGCAGGACCAACATATTGCAACGCTGACGCTCAATCGTCCGGACAAGCGGAACGCCATCTCCAGCACAATGATGGATGAGGCCCAAGCGGCGTTTGACGAGGTCGAGCGCGGCCCCGCGCGAGTCCTGGTGCTGACCGGCGCGGGGCCGGCCTTTTGCGCGGGCATGGATCTGGCCTATTTGACGGAGTCTTCGGCCCAGTCCATCGAGACGATTCGCCACGACGCGCGCAAGGTGGCGCGGCTGTTTAGCCGGATCTATTCCTTTCCCAAGCCACTGGTGGCTGCTGTTCGCGGCTCGGCGCTTGCCGGTGGTTGTGGCTTGGCCACGCTGGCAGATTTCACCCTCGCCGAGCCGGAGGCTCAATTCGGCTATCCGGAGGTCCGGGTGGGGTTCATTCCGGCACTCATCTCTCCCTTTGTGGTCCGGCAAATCGGCGAAAAACGCGCGCGGGAGCTGTTGCTTTCCGGGCGCATCTTCAACGCCGAGGAAGCGAGGGCACTCGGCTTGGTCAGTGAAATCGTTTTGTCGGAGAAGCTTATGGAGCGGGCGCGGGAAATGGCCGAGATTCTCGCCGCCATGAGCCCGATGGCCCTTACACACACCAAGCGCCTGTTGGTTCGGGTACAGGCCGCGCAGCTCGAACGCGAGCTGGAGGCAGGCGTCGAAGCCAGCGCGGAGATGCGCGGCACAGCCGACTTCCGAGAGGGTGTCGCAGCGTTCTTGGAAAAACGAAAACCCGTTTGGAGGGGTTAATAAGGGCAATTCTTTCCGATGACGATGAATCAGCGTCAATTGAATGAGCCGCCGCAAGCGGCTGCGCCGTCGTCCCCTTGGTCCAAGCGGGCCGCGCTCCGCCTGATTCAGCGAGCCTGCGTGTTGGCCGGACGCGAGCGCGCCGTGCGTCTCCATATTCGCCAGGCGCGGTTAGCGGCACGATGGGCGCTCAGCGACTGGCCGCTGGAGTGGACGACTTTCATGGATCGAGGCGTTCTTTCCTTTGAACGCCGTCCGGCACGCCGCCCGGATGTGACTTTTACCTGGCCGTCGTCGGCAGAATTTTTTCGCCATGTCGAGAGCGGAATCGAGGATCCGTCCCTCATAACCGAAGGCGAGTCCGAAGCCTGCCGCGTAGCCGGATGGGTACGCGTGGCTCTTCTGGAAACTTTGCGCGAGGTGATCAAGCATCCCTTCGATGAGAAAGGCCAGCGGCTGGCATGACCTTAACTGGCTGATAGTCTGACGCCCATTTTCTGCCGCCGCGCTCCGTTAACGCCACAAATCGTGAGCCGACCGTTGGATCATCATCGGTTTTCGTCTTGTCTTGTATGCTCTAACCGGCTCGACGACCGGGAGCCTTGATGGAAGCAACTCGATGGCTTACGGCGCGTTTTCGCGCCCGCTACGCGGAGACCGACCAAATGGGCGTCGTTTACCACTCCCATTATTTCGTCTGGTTTGAGGTGGGGCGGGCGGAATGGTGCCGGCAACGCGGCATCGCCTACCGCGACATGGAGCGTGAAGGGGGCATTTACATTGTCGTGGCGGAAGCTCACTGCCGATACAAGGCGCCTGCCCGTTACGACGATGAAATTGAAGTGCGCACATGCCTTCGCGCGGTGCGCAAGCGCGTGCTCGTTTTCGGCTACGAAATTTATCGAACCTCGGATCAGACGCTGCTCGCCGAAGGCGAAACCACGCACGTCATCGCCGGCCGCGACGGCCGTCCGCGCAGCCTGCCGGAAAGGTACCGGCGGTTGTTCGAGCAAGTGGTGGCTTGAGCGGCCTTCGCATGACTTCTAACGCTTGCTTGCCATGCCCTTACTTTCGGCCACAATCATTACGAAGAACGAAGCGCGCCATCTAGCGCGCGCCATCCGTTCGCTCGCCGCCGCGGACGAGATCCTTGTTGTGGACTCCGGTTCGACGGATGGAACGGCGAAGTTGGCGCAGGACCTTGGCGCGCGCGTTTTGATACATCCCTGGGAGGGCTTCGCACAGCAAAAAAACTATGCCGCCAGCAGGGCTCGGCATGATTGGATTTTGAGTCTTGACGCCGACGAAGAGCTAAACCCCGAGGCGCAGAATGCCCTTCGAACCTGGAAAGATTCCGTAGCCCATGCCGCCGCCTATCGTCTGGCGCGCCGCGCGCGGTACTGCGGCCGCTGGATTCGACACTCCGGCTGGTACCCAGATTGGAAAATCCGGCTTTATGACCGGCGTCGCGGGCGATTCGAGGGAGTTTACGTCCACGAGTCTGTGGTCACCGATCGCCCCATCGTCACGCTGCCCGGCGAGATTCTGCATTACACTTGCGATTCCCTGGCCGAGCACCGCGAGCGCATCGAGCTTTACACGGACCTGGCAGCGCGCGAGATGTTCGACCGGGGCGAGCACGTTCAAACGATCGAGCGAATCGTGATGCCGCCGTGGGCGTTCGTAAACAGCTATTTACTGCGCTTTGGAATTCTCGACGGCACGGCCGGCTTCCAGATCGCCTGCATGGCGGCGCGCTACGTCCGCCGGAAATACGACAAGCTCGAGGCGCTGCACGCTCAATCGGCAGGCCACAAATGATGCATCCTCGCCGCCTCACTCTTGCTCACGTGGACACGGGCCCGGGCCTGCGCGGCGGCCAGGTTCAGTTGCTGATGCTTGCTCGCCAGCTCGCTGCACGCGGCCATCGGCAGGTTATCGTCTGTCCGGATAAATCGCCCCTCGCCATGAGAGCCCAAGGGGAGGGATTTCAGATCTTCCCTTTGCCGGCCTTTGACCCCGGCCATCTGCATGGAGCTGTCCTGCTGCGCGCGGAGCTCGTCACGCTTCAGCCCGACATTATCCACGCGCACGACGGTGTCGCCCAGACCATCGCCTGGCTCGCAGGGATGCGCACTCGAGTGAAACTCGTTGCCAGCCGCCGAGTAACCTTCTTGCCCGCTCGCCCTCTCGACTATCGGCTGAAGTACACGTACACTGCGGACGCGGTGATTGTAGTCTCCGAGTTCGTCCGCCAGATAGTGGTGAGGTCGGGCGTCCCACCGGCAAAAGTCGAGCTGATTCCGGATGGCGTTGAGCTTCCTCATGTCTTTGCCGACCCGGAGGCGCGCCGCCGGATGCGCGCGGAGTGGGGATTCGACGAGGCGGATTTCGTGATCGGCCATCTTGGCGCATTTACGAGCGAGAAAGGGCAGGACATCGCCGTGAGAGCATTCGTCCAAGTCGCGGCAAAATTACCCCAGGCGCGCCTCATATTGGCCGGCGAAGGCTACGAAGATGCGCCGAAACGCCTCGGCTTGAAGGCGCCGAACACAACCCTTCGGTTTATCCATCCGCTGCAAAATCCTTCCGAATTCTTCTCGGCTCTCGACCTTTACCTCATGCCATCGCGCTCCGAAGGCTTCGGCTCTTCGGCGCTGCTGGCAATGGCGCACGGACTGCCGGTAGTTGCGGCGCGCGCCGGTGGCCTACCCGAGTTGATCGAGGAAGGAAGCACGGGATGGCTGGCCGATCCTGAATCGCCATCAAGCCTGGCCGCCGCTATCATCGAGGCTTCAAGCGACCCGTCCCGTCTTGGCATCCTTGGCCAAAACGCCCGT
>JAJYNF010000086.1 GCA_021786455.1 Acidobacteriota bacterium | reverse complement strand
AGGCATCAAAGTCGCCCTCCGGGGCGCCGGGAAATGGCGTGACGCGGCCGGGAAAATGATTTGAGTTGACGCCGAGCCGGAGAGCTACGCGGTGGGCCAGCGCTTCGCCGAGCGAGCGGGCAGTGGTCAGCTTGCCGCCACAAATGGTAATCAGATTGGCAATCCACGGCTCCTCGTGAAAACGATACTCGCGGGTGTTTTCGGACGGGGTGACGCCGGGTTCGGTGACCAAGGCTCGCAGGCCCGCGAAGCCGCCGCGCACGTCGGCGAGAGTGAGCGGCCGGCGAAGCACGCGGTTGATCGCGGCGAGCAGATATTCGGCGTCTTGGCGGTCGGGACGAACGGATTCAGGCGGGCCGTCGAAATCGGTGTCGGTGGTGCCAAGCAGGGCATGACCGTGCCAAGGCGCAAGAACAAGGATGCGCTCGCTTGGAGGAATGGCGGCAAACAGGGCATAGCGGCCCGAAACGGGCGGAATCACGATGTGCGTGCCCTTGGTCAGGCGCACGGTCGCGCTGCCATCGTAGCCGGGCAGAAGCGCGCGCAGGTGATCTACCCAAGGGCCGGTGGCGTTGATCCAAAAGCGGGCGGCGAGACGATGCCGGGCGCCGGTCAGTCGGTCCACGACTTGGGCGGTAGCGAGGCGGAGGGGTCGGCCATTCGGAGCGGACGCGGTTTCAATAGCGACGACTTCGACGTAGTTGGCGACGACGGCGCCGTGAGCGGAGGCGTCGAGAACGTATTCTAGGGTGAGGCGAGCATCGTCGGTTTCCGAGTCGTGATAGAGGGCGACAGCGCGGAGACCCTCGGAGCGAAGGGCGGGCAGATCGCGCAAGGCTTCATCAGGCGAGAGGATGCGATGACGGTCGCGCGCGCCAAGATTGCCTAACAGGTCGTAAAGCGAAAGGCCGAGGCGAATCTCAAACGGCGAGTACGGGTCGCCCTGGTAAATCGGCAGCAGAAACGGAAGCGGACGCGCGAGATGCGGAGCCAGGCGCAAGAGCAGACGGCGCTCGCGGCGCGCCTCGCCGACCAGCTTCAGCTCCCGCTGCTTCAGGTAGCGCAACCCCCCGTGAATGAGCTTGGAGGAGCGGCTGGAAGTGCCACTCGAGAAGTCGCGAGCCTCGACCAGCGCCACCTTCAGGCCACGCAACGCGGCATCGCGGGCCGTGGCCGCGCCGTTCACGCCGCCGCCGATGACCGCCAAATCAAAGGTTTGAGCGGAGAATGCTTCCACGTTTCGCTTCATGCTCGTTTCGGCATGATGCTAACACAGTTTCGGAAGAGCGAGGAAAAGAGATGGCGCAATGCCTGACATCCCCGGAGAGCGAATTCGCTTGCGGGGAAGAATGCGCGGACGGATATAATGCTTAACGATTTATGTGGACTTCAGTCGGAGGCAAAGATGGCATCGGAGTTTGAGAACAAGGTAGCCGTGGTGACCGGCGGAACGCGAGGCATTGGATTCAGCGTGGCGCGCGCCCTTGTCAGCGAAGGAGCGGGCGTTGTGGTTTGCGGTCGCGACAGAGCCATGCTTGAGTCCAGCCTTGAAAAGCTCCGAGGGTTGAATCGCGGTCCGGCGGAGGGCATCGTCGCTGATGTCAGCCGCTACGAAGATTGCCGAAAGCTCATCGGCCATGCGGTCGGGCTTCTTGGCGGGCTGGACATTCTCGTCAACAACGCGGGCATTGGGTTCTTCAAGCCCGTGGATCAGATCAGCCCAGAGGAGTGGGACACCCTGATTGCCACTAATCTCTCCGGCGTGTTCTACTGCTGCCGCGAGGCTATTCCGTGGATGCGTCAACGTGGCGGAGGGTACATTTTCAACATCTCGAGCCTGGCCGGCATCAACGCCTTTGCCGGTGGAACGGCGTACAACGCATCCAAATTCGGGCTCAACGGGTTCAGCGAGGCGCTAATGCAGGACGCGCGCTACGACGGCATTCGGGTCAGCTATGTGATGCCGGGCAGCGTCGCAACCGACTTCGCGGCAGCGCCGGGCACACGGCCCGCGGAGGCCTGGAAGCTCACGGGCGAGGACGTTGCCAAAGCGATCCTTGACCTGTATCGCTTTCCTCGCGCGGCGCTGGCCAGCCGTATCGAACTGAGGCCGTCGCAGCCGCCTCGGAAAAAGTAGCCGCCCCGCTTATCCGTATCCGGCAAATCCCCGGCCTGCGACAACACGATCGGCGTAAAGGACGGGCCGTTGTACGGCGGCGCGGCCGATCCTTCGCGGCAACTCGTTGAGTCACCCGCCGCGGCTAGTGATGGGTGACGAGAGAGAGCGTTAGAATCCGGTTGGTGATAGTGGGGTTTCAATCCCGCCGGAGCGCGCGCCCACCCCTCACCCCAACCCTCTCCCCCGCGCAAGCCGGGGAGAGGGGTATGGCAGTTCTGATGGCAGCAACCTTCAGCCCTCGCCCCCGCGCAAGCAGGGGAGAGGGTGTCCGAAGGACGGGTGAGGGGGTTGCTTGCGGCGGGACTCAAGCCTGCCCTCCCGCCGTGGTTATAAACGCGGAATTGTGTCACAACGCACTAGTGGGCGGTGAGCGGCTTCATGTTTTCGCCCAGCAGATTGGGCGTGCCTGGGACACGAACCAAGTGTGGATAGCGCGGCCCTCCATGATAATTAAGCGAGACGGTTTTGTAATAATCGTCGTTGACGACGATCAAACTGAGCGGTTTCGTACTGGTTTTCGTCGCGCGCAGGTCTTCATCAAAGACGTGCGGCGTGAATTTGCGCCCGTTGACGGCGACCACCGTCATGCCCGG
>JAJYNF010000099.1 GCA_021786455.1 Acidobacteriota bacterium | reverse complement strand
AATATTATGATAACCAGGGTGTCCCACCCCTAAAAATTATCAGACATTCCTGTGGAAAACTTCCGTGGCGCCGTGCGCGGCTATTCCTCCATCAGTTCTTGCGCATTCTGGGGTGCCGTCGGTCCCTGACCGCCGGTCGGCGATGAGGACAATGCCGCTACAGTTTATGAAGAAAATGATGGCAAAAAGCTTCGGATGGAAGTGAAGGTGCGTTTTTGCCGCTTCCCTTCCCCTGGCGAAGAAGGCTGTAGAAAGCGCGTCGCTCTCGGTCGCTGTGGGCGATATCAGCGCGGCCGCCCGTCCGGGCAGAGACGCGGGGTGGCAAATTGGCCGAGGCTTGCAAAGGCCGCGGCGGGCACGGTACTATGCCGAACCTGAAGGAGAGTTGAATGGCGAAAGGAACCGTGGACGTTGTCGGTATCGGGCTGAACGCCACCGACACGGTTCTGGTGGTGCGCGAATTCCCTCCCTTGGGCGGCAAGGAGCGCGCGCTCTCGATGACTCGGCAGGCGGGCGGGCAAGTGGCAACGGCGTTGGTCACGGCCGAGCGGCTGGGCCTGCGCGCTCGCTACATCGGCAAGGTCGGCGGAGATGACGCGGGGCGCTTTCAGCGCGAGAGTTTGCGGCGGGAAGGCGTGGACGTTCGATACGTCAAAACCGTGCGCGGCGCGCCGAACCAGCTTGGGCTGATTATTGTGGACCAGGCGACGGGTGAGCGGACGGTTTTTTGGGATCGCGACGCGCGGCTCGCTCTTCGGCCCGAGGAAGTCCCGCGCCAAGCTGTTTGTTCAGGCCGGGTTCTGCATGTGGACGGCTGCGACGTGGAGGCTTGCCTTGTGGCGGCGCGCTGGGCTCAAAAGGAAGGTATGGCAGTCGTTGCGGATCTAGACACCGCCTACAAAAATGTCGAGCGGCTCTTTCCGTTTATTGATTGCCTGATCGCCTCCGCAAACTTTCTGCCTACCGTGACCGGCTACAACGATCCCTTCAAAGTCCTGGAGTTTATGGCCCGTGAATACGGGGTTCACACGCCCGGCATGACCCTTGGGCGGGATGGCGCGCTGGCGCTTTCTGACGGGCGGTTTTATTATTCTCCCGGGTTTGTCGTGGAAACCGTGGACACCACGGGCGCAGGGGACGTGTTTCACGGAGCTTTTATCTACGGCCTCATTCGGGGCTGGCCGCTCGATCGTCGGCTGGAGTTTGCGAACGCCATGGCCGCGCTCAACTGCACGGCCATGGGCGCGCGTGGCGGCATTGCCACCGTGAGCGCGGCGGAAAAGCTCATGCGCGCTGGCCTGCGGCATCGCAATTCTCAATACTCAACCCGCGGCAAGGCAGCCGTGGCGGTTCAACCATTTGAAGGGAGCGGGAGCGGAACCTGAACCTGGCATCCCTTTCACGCGCTAAAGGGCCGGGTTCAGAACGTCCGGCGCGCGTGCGGGTCGAGGCCACGAAAGAGAAAAGGAGGGATTGACAAGTGAACGCGGGCGGCTATGCCCTCATCACCGGCGCGTCGAGCGGCATTGGCGAGTGTTTTGCTCGGGCGCTCGCGGCGCGAAAGCAGAACTTGATTTTGGTGGCGAGGTCCACGGACAAGCTCGAAAAACTGGCCGCGGAATTATCCGCCACACACGGCATTCAAGCCGAACCGATCTCTTTGGATTTGAGCGAAAGTGGAGCAGCCTCGCGGCTGGCTCAAGAGGTTCAGCGGCGCGCAGCGAAAATCACCTTGCTGGTTAACAACGCAGCCTTTGGGGCGCGGGGCGAGTTTTGGCGGCTTCCTCTCGACCGACAAATGGAAATGCTTCGCCTCAACGTGGAAGCCGTCGTCGAGCTGACGCATCACTTGTTGCCCTCGATGACGGCTCAGCCCGGGAGCGCCATCATCAACGTTTCCTCAACCGCCGGATTTCAGCCAGTGCCCTACACCGCGGTCTATGCGGCAACGAAAGCGTTCATCAGCAGTTTTTCCATGGCGCTGCGGGAAGAGGCGCGCGAATACGGCTTGCGTGTGGTGACGCTTTGCCCTGGGGGCACGCGAACTAATTTTTTTGTCGCGGGGGAATACGGCTCGCGCAGCTTGCCGGGCGGTTTGCAGGAGCCGGAGGAAGTTGTCCGGGCGGCCCTGAAGTCGCTCGATCGTGGCGGCGGGCTGGTCATTCCACGCGCCCTCAACAAGCTTTCGGCTTTTGTTCAGCGATTTCTGCCGCAGAGCGTCGTTACGCGCATCGCGGGAAACGTGTTTCGGCCTCGCTAGGCGCGAGAAACTGAGCCGGCGAGACAAAAAGCAAGAATGCTGTCACGCCACGCGACGCCCTTCGTGGAAGTTACGGACAGGATTGCGCCGACGGCTCAAGTTCGCAACGGGTTGAGATCGCCGCACGGCAGTTCTGAAACTTAGCCCGCGACCTCCAACCGGCGTCCCCTGCCGAGGTAACTGCGCAGGATGCGATGCCATTTGCCCTGCGCCTTCAGAATCAATTCAATCGTTTCGCGCACCGCGCCCTGCCCGCCATGAGCTTCCGTCCAGTAATGGACGCGCGTTCGCAAGGCTCGGTCGCCGTTGCCCACGCCCACCGCCAACCCAACTCGACGGAGAATCGGTAAATCCACCAAATCATCGCCGATGTAGCACACTTGGGCGTCTTTCAAGCCAGCCTTGCGAAGGATTTCTTCATAGGGGGGGAGCTTATCGAGCGCCTGTTCAAAGAGATAGTCTATGCGCAATTCTTTTGCGCGATGTTGAACAATGGGGGATTTTCGCCCGCTGATGATGCCGGTTTTAAGCCCGGCTTCGCGCGCGAAACGAAGACCCAAGCCGTCCCGCGAGTGGAACGTTTTCGTTTCTACAATGCCGCCCTGGGGATGGGGCACGTAATAAATTCGCCCGTCAGTCAAGACGCCGTCCACATCCATCAGCAGCAGCTTGATTTTTTTTGCGCGCGCGCGCAATTGCCTTCGATTCAGTGGCATGAGCGCCTCGTGGTCGTGGGTTACCCGCCGGGCGGGCGCCGTTTCGGTTCGGCGTTTGCGGCAACCGGTATTCTTCGCCACCTCAAATCATTTGGGTGGACCAGAGATCGTGGAGATGCACGACGCCCTCAAGCTTCCCTTCCCCATCCACCACCATCAATGCCGTAATTCGCCGCGCTTCCATCAGAGCGAGAGCGCTCGTGGCCAATTCCTTCCGGGTAATGGTAACAGGAGAAGAAGTCATCATGCCGGCCGCCGTCAAGCGAAATGAGCGGTCACCTTCGCGCTCGAGCGTGCGACGCAGGTCGCCATCGGAAATGATGCCGAGCAGTTGCCCGGCTTCGTTCACAACGGCCGTGTGGCCCAAGCCTTTGCGGCTCATTTCGTAGATGACCTCCGCGAGGCCCGCTTCGTGCAGGACGCGCGGGATCGCGTCGCCGATGTGCATCAGACTTTCAACCCGTCTCAGCCGGACGCCCAAGCCGCCGCCCGGATGAAGCGCGGCATAATCCTCTTCCTTGAAGCCGCGCTTTTCGAGCAGCGCCATGGCCAGCGCGTCGCCCATGGCCAGCATGGCGGTCGTGGACGCCGTGGGCGCGAGGCCCAGCGGGCAGGCTTCCTGTCGAATGCCCACGTCAATCAACACATCGCTCATCTGGCCAAGCGTGGAGGCTGCGTTGCCCGTGAGCGAAATGAGCGGAATGGAAAGCCTCTTGACGGTGTCGAGCAGCCGCAAAAGCTCCTCGGTTTCGCCGCTGTAGCTGAGCGCAAGCAGGACGTCGCCTCGAACCAATCGGCCGAGGTCGCCGTGCAGAGCTTCCGCCGGATGAAGAAAAAAGGAAGGCGTGCCGGTGCTGGATAAGGTGGCGGAAATCTTCTGGCCGATCAGGCCGGATTTACCCATGCCGGCTACGACCACCCTGCCCTGACACGCCAGCAGAATGTCCACCGCTTGCTCGAAGCGCTGGTCGAGGCGCTCGGTTAAATCCGCAAGCGCGCGAGCCTCAATCTCCAGGACCTTTCGGGCGGTTTTCAAACTCATACGCGCTTCCGAATCTTAACATAGCCGCTGTAGGCCATGAGACTTAGTAAAACCTCTGCCGCATCCGAGAGCTTCTTTGCCGTGCGCAAGAAGAACTTCAAGCGGGAACTGTTCGGCCAAAAACCGTGACGCGCTTCCCTTCCCCGCGGGCGAGAGGGACACTCGGCTCAGGGATTGGCGGAGGCTTGGCGAATGAATTGGTTGATGTTGCGCCCGAGGATCGGCAAGACCTTGGGGTTAAGGTAAAGCATGTGCCCGCAGTAATAATAGTCGAATGTGATGCGCTTCCAAGCGCCTTTCGGCAAGGGCGCGTGGCGGAGGCTGTAGATCGTCGCGAAAAACGGCGTCGCCATGTCGAAATAGCCGTTGTTCAACATTAACTCCATGCCGGGATCGTTGCCCAAGGCGCGCGCGAGAGCCGGCGCGACGTTCAGGAACATGCTGCCGCTGCCGAACAGTGCTTGAACCGGCGGATTGTATTTCCAGCTCCATTCCGAATTAACTTTGTAGCTGAGCTGAACGTAGTGGCGATGGCTGGTGTAATGGAGGTTTCGTTCCAAGTAATCGTTAAAACCGGCGGTCAACGCGCCCATCATGGCGCTTGACGCCGCGCCAACGTTCGACCCGCCGTTAATGGGCAACAGGGGTTGAAGTTCGTCAATGGTGTAGCGCGCGTCGTAGCGGCCGGTGGCTTCGTTTTTGGAACCCAACAATCGCCGCCGGAAAAGCCGCAGGGGAACCCGCAGATTCGTCTTCAACCAGAGCGAAGCGGGAAGACCCGTCAGCGCGGAGAGCTGTTTCGCCAGCGACGGTCGCTCGGCGGCGTTGAGGGCCGAGCCTTGAAAGAGCGCCGTGGCGTAAGGCCCGGCGGCAAAGGCTTCCGCTTTTTTGACCAAATCGGGCAAGCTGGCCGGTTCGGGATGCAGCCGATGGTGATACCAGGCGACGGCGGCGTATGAGGGCAAGTAGAGAATAAACGGCAAATCGTCGCCCGGCGCGAAGGTGATCGTTGGGAAATTGAGCACCGTCGAGCACAGAATCACCCCGTTCAGGTAAATCCCATGCTGGATCAATTCCTGCGCCAGCACTGCCGAGCGTGTGGTGCCGTAGCTTTCCCCCAACAGAAATTTCGGCGAGCCCCACCGGTGGTATTTCGAAATGTAACGCTCGACGAATTGCGTGAAGGCGTTGGCGTCCTGCTGAACGCCATAAAACATTTTGGGAGTTCCCTTGGGCGGCAGAAGGCGGCTATATCCGGTGCCCACGGCGTCCACAAACACCAAGTCCGTGGTGGCCAAGAGCGTGTCGGGATTGGGCTTGATTTGGTACGGCGGACGCACGGCCAAAGGGTTGCCGGGCGGCGGCCAGACGATTTCTCGCGGACCAAAGCCGCCCAAATCCACCAGCGCCGAAGCCGCTCCTGGCCCGCCGTTGTAACTGAACGTGACGGGACGAGTTGCCGGATGGCTCACGCCATCCTTGGTATAGGCGATGTAGAACATTACGGCCGTCGGCTCATTCTTGTCATTTCGCAATACAAGGGTTCCCGCCGTCGCTGTGTAAGCCAGTGGCCGCCCGGCGACCTCGACGGTGTGATGAGTTGAAACGGCGCGCTCCTTGGGCGCGGGCTTGGTTGGCGGCGCGGCAGCCGCTTTCGCTCCGGGCGAAGTCTTGGCGGTCTTCGCAACACCTGCCGCCGCGAGGCACGTCATCAGAAGCATGGATGTAAGCATTGCGCGCATGAAAAATCCTCCCTATCGGTTGGTTGCCACAAACAAACTTTCGGTTTTCTGCGCTCGCCGCCCAGCCGTTCCATCCTAATTCGCCCTTCGGTCATTTTTCAGCCTTGCGGCTAGGGCAAAGGTCTCCGCCGGGCCGGATTTAGCCGTGAGAGCTGGGGGCAGAGCTAGCCCGTCGCTTCGGCGTCTTCCACGTAAACGGAGGTTCGGTTGCGGCCAGCGCGTTTGGATTCGTAAAGCGCCTTGTCCGACGCTTGCAAAACCTCTTCAAGTTCCGTGCCGTGGTCGGGATAGACGGCAATGCCAAGGCTGACCGTAATCTGAGGGAGAGGCTTTTCGGTGCCGGAAGGAACCGCCATGTGCGTCACCGCTTTGCGGATACGCTCAGCCACCAGCACGCAAGCCTTCGCGCCCGTATCCGGAAGCAAAACCACGAACTCTTCTCCGCCGAAGCGCGCCGTAAGATTGGTCTCGCGCATGGTCTGGGTGACTGTTTTGGCGAATTGACGCAGGATGTGGTCTCCGATTTCGTGGCCGTAAATATCGTTGAAGCTTTTGAAGTGATCCAGGTCCATCATAATGAAGCCCAGCGGCGATTCTTTGCGCCGCGCCATAGCCATCAATTTGCGCGCGTATTCTTCGAGGAAGCGGCGATTATAAAGGCCCGTGAGCGAATCAATATTGGCCTGTTCGCGCATGGTCTGGAGCAGGCGCAAGTTCGATAGGGCGGTCGAGGCCGCGCTCAGATAACTTTCCAAAAGACTTTCTCTTTCCGGCGTCCACATGCCTTTGGCGCCTTGCAGACGAATCGCGCCAATGATAATGCCGCCGGCGATGAGCGGGCCGCAATAATAACTTCCCGCGGTCGGCAAAGCGAAGCGGCCGGGGCAGAGCGGCTCCTCGGTGACGTCGTTCACGCGAAACGGGCGGCCCATGCGCACCGCCTTGCAGCTATAGCGGCCCTCCATCACCGGCCAGTCGCGCAGTTCCGCCGGCAGCGGAACCAACGTCGCCACCGCTTCGAGAAAATCTTCTTCTGGCTTGAGCTTGAAGATGATGACCTGTTGCGGCTGAAAGCGCTGCTGCAAGGAGTGCAGCACGTGGTCGTACACCTCGTTTTCGGAGGTACATTGCGTCACCGCCTCAGTGAACCGCTTCAGAGCGGAAAGCTCTTCCCGCTCGCGCCGCAGCGCCGCCGTCATGTTGGCGAAGCTTTTGGAGAGCACGCCGAATTCGTTCTCGACGGGCGGCGGCAAGGGCGGCTGAAAGTCGCCCCGGCCGACCCGCTCGGAAGCGTCAATCAATTGCCGCACGGGAAGGCCAATCGTGCTGGTCACTAAGCGTGTCAGCAAAAGCAGCGCCGCCCCGAACAAGATGGCCATGCCGACCCCCAGCAAAAGCGCCCGGCTCATCACCCGATCCGTTTGGATGACCGCGTCGCTACTGGCGGCGCGGTTTTGAGCCAACAAATCCAGCAGTTGGGCGCGCAGTGCCGCCACGCGCGCGTTGCCCGCCTTGAGCGTTTCCGCAAGATCCGGAAGCTGGCCTTGCTCGGCCTCGATCAGCGCCGGGTTGGCCCAATCCGCTTCCATTTGATTGACCGCCGATTGAACGGCGGCAACTTGCTGCGACTCATAGGTATTGCCCTGCGCAAGCCCCAGCAGAATCGCCAGCTCTCTTGAAGCCGAGCGCGCCGCCGTGGCATACGCCCGCAACAGCGACGGCCGCTTCAGCAGCAAGTAACCTCGCGTCGCCGCGTCCATCTCCGTCACGTTGCGCAACAACGTTTCCCCATGCGCCACGCTCTCTTCCGTCCGAACAATGGTGCGCGAGGAGCGCGTCGCCAGCCAGTAAGCATAGAAAAAAAGACCCACGGAAGTGAGCAACACGAACAGCGGCGGCAGCGTCAACACCAATAGCTGCTCGCGGATCTTCAGTTTGCGGAGTGAAAACGGCATGAAGCCCTCGTTGGGGCCCGGCTTTCTATGTTACCCTAGCGCGCGGCAAACGGAACGTCAACCCAACCCATGCGCGGGTAGCCGCGCAGCGCGAGTCCCCCGCGGTCGTGTCCCCCTAATTTTTTAGAGCGCGCTCCGCAGGTCGCCATTCTGAGAGAAGCGAGACATCCGCTTTTCCGCAGTGATACCGGCAGATTCCTCGCGCCCGAAAAAGCAGCGGCCCTCCGAATGACGGTCGCGCCGTGAACAATTACGCTAAATTGCAAATCTACTTAAGACGCACGACACTAGATCATGATCTTGAAGGGCACGTTGCCGGCGATGAGGTCGGAGCACTTCACAAGTTCAACACCGAACTTGTCCTCCCGGCGCAGGCGGGCACCTTCATCAATCGCCCCAGAGGTGAACCCAAAGGCGATAATCATGGCCTTGGTCGCTCTCTCACGCTGCAACACCCCCACAAAGTTATCCAATACGGGCCTGCCCACGTTGTCGCTCTGCTTGACTTGAATGGGGTGGTGCTCCATGAAGGTGAAGCCGTCAATGCCCATGTCGGCGATTTTCTTCGGGGAGTGCTGGCCGTACACCGCGTTGATGGCCCAGTTCTGGAACTCGAACGGGTCGAGCGCCCTCAATTCCTTCAGGTTTTTGACCAGCCCGTGAACCTCGAAGTTCGTTGCCCCGAGCTTCTTGAGCCTCTGCTCCACGACGCGAATTGCCGATTGCGAAATATCAATGCCAATCCATCGCCGGCCCAGTTTTTGCGCGGCCGCGAGCGTCGTCCCGCAGCCGCAATACGCATCCAACACGAGATCGCCCGGATTGCTGCTGGCGTTCACGATTCGCTCGAGCAGCGCCAAGGGCTTTTGCGTGGGGTAGCCAAGCCGCTCGGAGGACTGCGAAGTGACGGGCGAAATGTCCGTCCAGATGTTGTCCACCGGCTGACCTTTCGGTGAAAGAAATTTCTTAAGCCGCGGCATCCCGCCGCGCTCAGGCCAGTACACCAGGCCCTTCCTGTCGAGAACGTCGAGCTCCCTCGGGGGCCGAATCCAGTGCCGGCCCCAGCGCGTGGGGTTGATTTTCCTCCAGGCCAAGCCGGTTTCGCCGCGCCTCGTTCCTGCTCCCGTAAGGTCAGCCAGCATGAAACGCCGGCCCGTGGTGGGGTCTTGGTAACGATACGACTTGCTGAGGTGTTCCTCGGAGTATGGCCGGAATTGGGGGTTCCATGTAAATGAGCCGGATTTCGTGTAGGAAAGAATCGAATCCGTCACGTGGCCACATCCGATAGTGTCCACGTGAGCCGACGTGCGCCGCCATACAATTTCGGCCCGGAAATTGCCATACCCGAAAAGCTTATCGAGCTCGACCTTCATATAATGCGAAATGTGCCAATCCAGGTGAACGTAGAAACTTCCCGTCTCTTTGAGCTTTGCATGCATCTTCTTCACACGGGCCATCAGGTAGTTCACATAGTGGTTAATGCCTCCAGCCCAGCGGTCCTCGAAAGCGAATCGCTCCGCCTCTTCGCCCCAGATCGTCTCGTAAGATCTCTGGCAGTAAAAAGGAGGGTCAATGTAGATGAGGTCAACCGAGCTGTCGGGGATCACGTCAAGAACAGACAGGCAGTCCCCGCAGTAGAGGTGGTTCGTTGCGATGATTCCCGGCAGTTTGGCTTGGAGGGGCGGCATAGCCTAGCTCTTCGCACACGGTATCATGCCAGATCGCGGAGTGGAGTCAAGGGGCGTGAAGCCAAAACTGCGCCAGCGCCTGATCGAGTTCAGCGTCGTAGGGGATGGTAGCCGCGACACTGCTTTCCGTGTCGCGGGCCCGACGTTCGGTCGAAAAGCCCGCGACGGAAACGCCACCGTCGCGGCTACCCGTGACCGACCGGCGCCCGGAAGACTCTCGCGCGTCGTGAGCTTTCGTGGGCCGGGATCGAAAGGCCGGTCGTCACCATGCTCATCGCACGGGAATTCGGCTCTGGTTCCTGCTCAGCCACCCGTCAAATGTCTGTAGCGAAGGATTCAGCGATTGCGCCACGCGCGGGTCGCGCGGCGAGCAGAAAATCTCCTGAAAGTCGCGCTTGAATTGGAACATATTTCCAAGGTCCTCGGCGCCCGGAAAACCCAGGCTACGGTAGGCTTCGGGTGAGATGGCATGATATCGAACCTCCTGTCCGAGCGCACGCGTGAACGCCGCAGCCATTTCATCTCCGCGCAGATGCTCGCCCGCAATGCCGACCGTCTTGCCGATCCATGGCTGTCCTCTCTTGAAAATCCCGTAAGCGCAACGGCCGATGTCTTCGACCGCGATGCCCGGCAGCTTTTTGTCATCCATGGGAAAAGCAATGGCCAACCCACCGTCCTTGGCCGCCTTCGGACCCATGCCCGCGTAAATAAAATTATCCCAGTAGAAAGAAGTCAAAAGAAAAGTTACTGGAAGACCCAAGTCCGTAAAAAAGTGGTTGGCTTCGCCTTTGGCGTCGAAGTGAGGGACTTTGTATTTCCCCATCAGGGTGGGCATCCGTTCGTCGCTGAGCGGAACCCACCGGCGCGTATCTTCCAATGTGGACCAAATCACGTGCCGCAAGCCGGCGTGCTGGGCCGCGCGCGCCATGGTCTCAGCCTGGGCCAGTTCTCTTTCGGGGGAAAAATGCTCCCAAAAATTGGTGACGCAATAGGCGCCATAGGCCCCATCAAAAGCGCGTTGGACGCTCGCCGGCTCATCAAGGTTTGCCGCCACGATTTCCGCGCCGTGGGCGGCAAGCTCGCGCGCTTTCTCGGAATCAGGTTTCCGGGTCAGCGCGCGGACGCTGAAGTCGCCCTCCGGATCGTTCAAGATGGCCCGCGCCAGGCCGCCTCCCTGCGCGCCCGTTGCTCCCACAACGGCAATGATTTTTTTCTGGCTCATTGAACCCTCCCTTTCGTTAAGCTGAGATGCTCTCGGCCAAGCTTCATTTCAACTGGCGCGCAAAGCGGCTGAGGTCTCGCAGCCGTTTTGCCAGCGCGGGAAAGCGCGACAATTCTAACGCGCTGGCGGCGTCGGAAAGCGCGCGCGACGGGTTGGGATGCACTTCCATGAACACTCCGTCCGCGCCCGCCGCCACTCCGGCCCGAGCCAGCGTCTCAATAAATTGCGGCTGCCCTCCGCTTCGTTTTCCCTCGCCGCCGGGCAACTGAACCGCGTGCGTGACATCCAGCACGACCGGATAGCCCCACGCTTTCATGATGGCCAGCGCCCGCATGTCCACGACAAGATTATTGTAGCCGAAAGTGCTTCCGCGTTCGGTAATCAAGATGCGATGGCAACCGGCGCTCTCGACTTTCTCCACCGCATGTCCGATTTCCCAAGGTGAAAGGAATTGTCCCTTTTTAATATTGACGACCGCGCCCGAACGTCCCGCCTCAATCAGAAGGTCCGTCTGGCGAGAAAGGAAAGCCGGAATCTGAATCACGTCACAGACCGCGGCGGCCGGCTCAACTTGACGCGCGTCGTGGACGTCCGTCAATACCGGAAGGCCCACTTCCCGCCGGACGCGCCCCAGAACCGCAAGGCCTCGTTCAAGCCCGGGGCCGCGAAACGAATGCACGGAAGTCCGATTGGCCTTGTCAAAAGACGCCTTGAAGATGAGGGGAATGCCGAGCCGTTTCGCGGCGCCTCGGAGCCGCCGCGCCACGCCGAGCGCGTGGCCTTCGCTTTCAATGACACACGGCCCGGCGATCAGGAAGAACGGGCCGCCTTGCCCCAGGGCCCACGGTCCGATCTTAACCTTACGCCTCATCTTGCGCGCCCTCTCTTGCCTGCGTCCCTGCGGCCGTCGGTCGGCCGACCGGAGAATCCTAGCTGGCAGTCCTGGGCGCGGCCTTCTCTTCCGTCACCGCGCTTTCGGACGCCATCGCGGCCTTCGCGCGTTGTTCACCGCGTATCTGCCGGTTTTGATAAGCCGCTCCGACAAACGCGCGGAACAGCGGGTGCGGTTCGAGCGGGCGCGACTTGAATTCGGGATGAAACTGGCAGCCGAGAAACCATGGGTGGTCTCTCACCTCGATAATTTCCACGTAGGTTCCTTCCGGCGTGACTCCCGTAATTTCCAGCCCGTTGGCCACCAGGGTTTCCTCGTATTCCCGATTGAATTCGTAGCGGTGCCGATGCCGTTCGGAAATTTCCGTTTGTCCGTAGGCTTGATGAGCGAACGATCCTGGCTTCAGTCGCGCCGTCCAGGCGCCCAGGCGCATCGTGCCGCCCAACTCGTCCACGCCGCGCAGCTCTCGGAGCTTATAGATCACGCGATGCTGCGTGGCGGGATCGAACTCCGAGCTGTCCGCGCCCGCGAGCCCGCAAACGTTTCTCGCGTATTCAATCACCGCGCACTGCATTCCCAGGCAAATCCCCAAATAAGGAACCTTCCGCGTTCGCGCGAACTGGATGCCCCGCAGCATTCCCGCAATGCCCCGCTTGCCAAACCCTCCGGGAACCAGAATGCCGTCAAACCCTTCAAGCTGCCGCTCCCATCCTTCTGCTTCCAACCCTTCCGCCTCCACCCAAACCGCGTTCATCCCTAAATTATGAGCCACCGCGCCGTGGACGAGCGCTTCCTGCAAGCTCTTGTAAGAGTCCTGATATTGAACGTATTTCCCAACGATGCCAATGTTCACCTGGTCGGCCGGATGGCGAAGCCGCTCGGCCAGTTCGAGCCAAGGCTCCATCTTGCGCTCGCCGGCTTCAAGCTTAAGGCAACGAAGGATTTCGGTATCCAGGCCCTCGCTAGCTAACACCCACGGCACTTCGTAAATGGTCTCGACATCCCGGGCTGTGATGACGGCCTGCTCCGGCACGTTGCAAAACAGCGCAATCTTCGACTTCAATTCCGGCGAGAGCCAACGGTCCGTGCGGCAGAGTAGGATGTCCGGCTGAATTCCAATTTCCCTGAGTTCTTTGACCGAGTGCTGAGTCGGCTTCGTCTTCAGCTCCCCTGCCGCCCCGATGAAAGGGATCAGCGTGAGGTGGACGAACACCACGTTATCCGCTCCCTGCTCCAGGCGCATCTGTCGAACAGCCTCGAGAAACGGCAACGATTCAATATCCCCGACCGTTCCGCCCACCTCGACGATCGCCACGTCCACGTCCGTGGCGACCTTGCGCGCCGCCGCCTTGATTTCGTCGGTGACGTGCGGAATCACCTGCACTGTTTTGCCCAGGTAATCGCCCCGCCGCTCCTTGGCGATAATGGTTTCGTAGATGCGCCCCGCCGTGCAGTTATTCTCCCGCCTCATGCGAACGCGCGTAAATCTTTCGTAATGCCCCAGGTCGAGATCGGTCTCCGCGCCGTCGTCGGTCACGAAAACTTCGCCGTGCTGGAAGGGGCTCATCGTGCCCGGATCCACGTTGAGGTAAGGATCAAACTTCAGCAGATTGACCTTCAACCCTCGCGCTTCGAGCAGACATCCAATCGAGGCCGACGCCAGCCCTTTCCCGAGCGAGCTCACCACGCCGCCGGTCACCACAATGTATTTTGCAACCATTGTCCTCCCCTCCGGGCTTGGCAAAACTTTTGCCGCTCTTCGCCCCCTCCTGCCGGGGCAGGCTCAATCGCAAATTTAAGATGCAGAGTGATCGTGCCGAGAATTCTTGCCGAGCCGCAGCACTCGGTACGCGCGATTATCCCGTTGCCAGGCCGCCCTTGTCAACGCCAAATTCGTTCCCTCAAAGGTTCCTGTCGAGAGCGGTAGCCGCGGCACTGCCTTCCGTGTCACCGGTAGCTGACGGAACGAAAAGCCCGCGACCGAGACCGCACCGTCGTGGCTACCAGGTTTCGTTGGTGAGATACAGAACGGATTCAGTGTCCGGGGCCAGGCGCCACGGATTCACCCTGAGTGGGCCCACTATGAACGGGTTCGCGCCCAAACCCGACCAGCCATCACCTTCATTCGCCATGCGCGCGTCCACGACCAAATCCTCTGTCGCGTTCACACTCGCGGCTTGCGCGATCATCTTCCAGGCGGGCTACTGCTCGGTCAGGGTAATGGGGAGGGAGTGCGACAGGCCGCCGCCCGAGGGCGAGCTGGCCGTGACCTCAGCGTGTAGGTGCCGGGCGGCGTGCCACCGACCGGCTTCGGAAGGCCGGAGATTGTGGCGTTCCATTGCCGGCGCTCCAGTCTCTACTCGGGCACACCAGCATGGAGACCACAATGATCTATACTCATCCTCTTCTCGACGCTGAACGAAAAGGGGTGGAACAAATCGCTACGATTTTGCTCCCTTTTGCTCCCACAACGGCCTCTGCTCCTAGGAGAGGTGAGCAGTTAAGTTAGTGAAAGCATATCGGTTAGTTGGTACGCCCGGGGTGATTCGAACACCCGACCCCTTGCTTCGTAGGCAAGTGCTCTATCCAGCTGAGCTACGGGCGCATGATTGATTCTAAACAACTTACATCGTTTCGGTCATCCAGGTAAGTACACATTCGTACACATTCACATCCGCCAGAGAGCATCCACAACCTTCGATGCTGCCTCCCGCTTGGCCGGGGTGACAGCTTGGGTGTAGATATTCATGGTAGTCTGGATATTGGCGTGGCGCAATAGCTCTTTCTGAACGGCAGGCGCAGCACCTAAAGAGTGTAAGAGGGTCGAGTAACTGTGCCTAAAGGTGTGCCACCCGATGTTGCCGATTCCAGCTCTTACCGCAGCTGGCTTGATGTGATCGGCAAACAGAATGCCACGCCAGGGTGGTCTTCCAGTGACACCCGCGAAAACGAAATCCGAACTGGATGAATACTCAGATCGCGCCCTGTGTGTGAGTAGAAGCGCGGCTAAGTCGGGGTCCAGTGGTAATTCGCTCGCCGATGCCTCCGTCTTGGTAGGATAGATCTCGCCCTCTACGAAGCTGCGCTGAACCTTCACCGTGAGGTTTTCAAAATCAATGTCTCCCCACTGAAGGCCAAATAGCTCGCAAACTCTCAGGCCCAAACACGCGATAGTGATCACCATCGTTCTGTATGGTTCTGAAAGCTCCGCCAGAAGCTTCTTGAATTCTTCTGGCGTTAGGACTCGCGGAGTCTTTAACCGCTTTCGGGATTGACGAACGAGAGAGATTGGATTGCGCTCCACCATCTCCCATCGCATCGCAGCCTGATAGAGCGTGTGCATCAGGTTCCGAACGTGGGACTTGACTTGCCTGGAGTGCGGATATTCCTCCAGCCATTTTTCCACCGCTACCACTTTCACATGGTGGACGAATTCGGGCCCCCACGTCGGCCTGATATGCTTCTCAAAGAGGGTACGGTAAAGCTTCTGCGTCGGCTTGCGGCAACGCATCCGCGCGTACTCCTCCATGAAGCGATCTATCAAAGCTCCTACCGTGACAGAATGAAACTCACGCTGCGGACATTGAGCATTGATCTCAATCCGCCGATGTTCGACAGCTCTTTGGGCATCTGCCCGCGTCGGGAGTTTCTCAACCGTTCCAACCAGCACCGACTTCAGTTTTCCGTTCTCCCTCCAGCGGAATTGCCAAACGTCCGGCCCTTTCTCCCGCTTTCGGAGGGTCAAGTTTCCGTACTGATATCGTGCCTGCATGTTGCCTCCTTTTCAGAATGAGGTTTTCATGCGGCACGGTTGGCGACTTGATTGTAATCGGGAATTGATCCAGGCGTCCAGCGCCGTGGCACGATACCGCCAAAACTTCCCAACTTTCAGAGCCGGCACTTCGCCCCGCTTCGCCATCCTCTCAAGAACCTTCGGATGAATCTTTAGAACCTCAGAAGCTTCTTGGGTTGTGAGAAGCGATTCGATTCCATGAAATGAACTACTGAGGTGGTGCTCATCCACCGAAGTGGGCAGCTCGGTACTGCGAGGCTTTCCTGATCCTTCATGCAATTCTTCAAGTCCGGCAAATCGTCCCACGCTCATCTCTCCAGGCACGCAGTCCAGCCAACGCGTATTTCAAACCCAAGTCTTTATTCCGTCAAACGGCTGCCTGCATCCTCGGACGAGCGGATGGGAATGCGATATCTTTCGAGACTGCGGGCAGTTCAATGGCCGTAACAACCCTCGGAGATTCAGCCAATTGGCTGAATCTCGGCAAACCAA
>JAJYNF010000081.1 GCA_021786455.1 Acidobacteriota bacterium | reverse complement strand
TGAGAGGGATGATTCGAGGCCACAAGCTGAGCTTTGCCGTCACGCGCCATACGGCCCGAGGAACCTTCACCATGGAATATCATGCAACGGTCACCGGTAACTCGATGAGGGGCACGGCGGGCAACGAGCGGTTCCACATAAACTTCACGGGGAGGCGCCGCGGCGCGATGTAACAATGTCTCGAGCCGCATGGGCGCCAGCCTCTAAGTCGGTTGCTGAACAACGTGAAGCACGGCGGTGACAATATATCGCGATGGGATATATCGGCCTGCGGAGGGGTTCGCCTTTCAGGAGGAGTTACCGATGCGCGATGAAGACCCTCAACAAAACGCCCTGTTGAGTCACCGTTCGCCCGAGCCGCCGGGGCGGCAGGACCCTCCCTTGCGGAAGCGCCAACGAATCGAAGAAATCTGCGGCTGGATGAAGACGGTGGTCCTGTGGCGCACGGTGAGGTTTCGGGGCCGGAAGCGGGCGGCGACGGCCTACCACCGGCTGAGGATTCGCAACTTGATCGGTGCCACGGCATGAAGCCCGGCACCCCGTCTGCCGACGAGCGCGGCCACAACCATCCAATCCCCTACCCTCAAATCGCGCTTCCGACGAGTGGATTTCTTTAAGAACGACCCTCTTTCAGCAACCGGCTAGCGGCTGCCGTTGCTCATGGAGGCGAGGAATTGCGCGTTGGTTTGGGTTTTAGAGAGCTTATCAATAATCAGTTCCATGCTTTCAACGGGGGACAGCGGGCTGAGGACTTTGCGCAGCACCCAAATGCGGTTGAGTTCGTCTTTGGGCACGAGCAGCTCTTCTTTTCGCGTTCCGGACTTGTTGATGTCAATGGCGGGGAAGACGCGCTTCTCCACCAACTTCCGGTCGAGATTGATTTCCATGTTGCCGGTCCCTTTGAATTCTTCAAAGATGACATCGTCCATCCGGCTGCCCGTATCAATAAGCGCCGTCGCGATAATCGTCAGGCTACCGCCTTCCTCGATATTGCGGGCGGAGCCGAAAAAGCGTTTGGGGCGCTGAAGCGCGTTAGAATCCACGCCGCCCGAGAGGACCTTGCCGGAAGGCGGAACGACGGTATTGTAGGCCCGAGCGAGGCGCGTAATGGAATCCAGCAAAATAACCACGTCGCGCTTGTGCTCGACCAGCCGCTTGGCCTTCTCGATGACCATCTCGGCCACTTGAACGTGCCGCGCCGCCGGCTCGTCGAAGGTTGAGCTGATGACCTCGCCTTTCACCGTTCGCTGCATATCCGTCACTTCCTCAGGCCGCTCGTCGATCAGCAAGACAATGAGAGTGATCTCGGGATGATTCGCCGTGACGGAATTGGCGATGCATTGGAGCAGCATCGTCTTGCCGGTGCGGGGCGGGGATACAATCAACCCGCGCTGCCCCTTTCCGATGGGCGTGAGCAAGTCCAGCACGCGGGCTGAAATGTTGTCTTTGGTCGTCTCCAGGCGAATGCGCTCCTGGGGGTAAAGGGGGGTGAGGTTGTCGAAGAAGATTTTGTTGCGCGCCTCGTCGGGCGGTTCAAAGTTGATGGCCTCAACTTTAATCAGCGCGAAGTATCGCTCGCCTTCTTTAGGCGGTCGAATCTGCCCCGACACGGTGTCACCGGTGCGCAGGTCGAATTTTCGGATCTGCGACGGGGAGACGTAAATGTCGTCCGGCCCGGGAAGATAGTTGTAATCGGGAGCGCGCAGAAATCCAAATCCGTCCGGCAGGCATTCCAGCACGCCTTCGGAGAAGATCAGCCCTGCCTTTTCCGTTTGCGCTTGCAGGATCTTGAAGATCAGCTCCTGCTTGCGCATGCCGGTAGCGCCCGCCACGCCGAGGTCCTTTGCCACCTGGGTAAGCGTAGCGATATTCATCTCCTTCAGCTTGGCAATATCGAGGATTTCCGCCTCTTTGAGTTCCTCGATTTTTTCTTCCTGAATTTCAGGCCGTTCTTCCCGTTCTTCCTGTTGTTTTCGCGCAGGCATATCGCTCTCTCAAATTGCGGGTGAATTCCCAAGCCCGGTCAGGGCCGGTTCGTGGACTGCGGATTAGATTCTGGTTACGGGCGGCCGCTCACAGTGGGCTGGGCCGCAGATTCGCGCCCAAGATAATCCTCAGTCTTCGTTCAGAGTATCCGTCCGAAATGAACAATGGATGATTTGATCTTCCGGGTTTAATTTCCGTTGCTCTCATTTCCGTTGGGTGCGTCGAGCCGGGGTTGGGCGATGCGATCGGGGCAGAAGCAGTCCGCACCTCAATTGGTCAACGATTCGCGGTCGGCCCGCGGCTCGGATTCGAGCGAGGAAGGCTCAGGCGATTCGGCACTGAGTTGCGGAACGGCGCCGATCTTCCGCTCTAACGCCAAGTCGAGAACCTCATCCATGCTTTCCACAAATCGAATGGCCACGGCCTCCTGAATGTTTGCTGGAATTTCACTTAAGTCCTTCTCATTGTCCCGAGGCATAATCACCGTGCGGTTGCCGGCTCTCAGCGCAGCAAGAATCTTCTCCTTCACTCCCCCGATGGGCAACACTTTACCGCGCAGCGTGATTTCGCCCGTCATGGCGATCTCCCGATGGATGGGGACCTTGGTCAGGGCGCTCACCAATGCCGTTGCCAGGGTGATACCCGCTGAGGGACCATCCTTGGGAATCGCGCCCTCCGGAACATGGATATGCACGTCCAGGCTGCGGTAGAAATCCCGCGCCAATCCCCAGCGTGTCGCGCGCGAGCGGACATAGCTCAGGGCGGCCTGCGCGGATTCCTGCATGACGAGA
>JAJYNF010000311.1:1490-2777 GCA_021786455.1 Acidobacteriota bacterium | reverse complement strand
GGAGAACTGGCGGTCTTTGACGGCGGCGCCTATCCGGCCTCGGCCGCCGCGGTGGAGGACTCCACCCTGCTCTTCCTCCCCAAGCGCGAGTTCCTCGACCTCTGCCGGCAAAATTCCGCCGTGTCATTTGCCGTGATCCGAGCGCTCGCCTGGCGCTTTCGCTATATGGCTTCCTTGGTTGAAGAGCTCTCGCTCAAGGAAGTCAGTCACCGCTTGGCTCGCTTTCTGCGGGATCGCGCCCGCGCCTCCGGCGCGCGCACGCGCCGCGGCATCGAGTTTCCGCTCGAAGAAACCAACCAGGAGATTGCGGCCGAAATCGGCACGGTCCGCGATTTGGTCAGCCGCAACCTTCGCCGCTTCGTGGACCGCGGCATTATCAAAATGGAGCGGCGCAAGGTCATCCTTCTAGACGTGCCTGAGCTCGAGGCCCAAATCGCCGGCTCGAAACGCGCCACGGTTGAAAAGTAACCCTGCCTGCCTGAACTGACCGAGCCTGCCGCAGGGGAGCTGCGCGAACGATTGTCGGGTCTGAGGCGGTCAATCCCTCGTGGCGACGAGCGCCGGCGAGTGCGAGCCGATGTCTGCGGTTTCAATGCGGTCAAATCCCGCGCTTTTGAGCCAGCGAGTATATTCGGCAAGCGTATAGGTATCTCCCTCGTCGGTATTAACCAGCATGTTCAGGGCAAACAGAAGGGGAAACAGCGGTCCGGAGCGGTCGTCGCGGGGGATCATATCCAGAACGGCTACCCGTCCACCCGGCGAGAGCGCATGATGGAGCCGTTCAAAGAGGCGACGTGAGGATGCTTCCCCCTCGGAATGGACGATATTGCCCAGCAATGCCAGGTCGTAACGGCCTTCGCCCAAATCCACTTGCTTCAGGTCGCCAGGAAGGAAATCATATCGGCTCTCCACTCCATGTTGACGCAAGTATTGGCGCGTGAGTTCAAGCACTTTAGGGAAGTCTTGGGCGGTCACGACGGCTTCGGGATCGGCTTCCGCAACTGCAATGCCCCAGACGCCGGAACCGCACGCCACGTCCAGCACTCGCAATCTGCTTGGGTCGTTGTCGCCGACAAGAACCCTAGCCAGTTTTCGCGCAGGCTCGCGGTTTGTGACGTGCAAACCGCGCACCAGCACAGGGAAAAACTCTTCCGCGGTCTTTTGTTGATTCACGGCGTGGCAGGGCTTGCTCGAGCGAACGCAATCCGTCAGATGGCTCCAAGCATCCCACAAGGCGTCGTTCTCCATGATGTAACCGGCGTACTCGGGGCTTTCACGCACGAGGTA
>JAJYNF010000311.1:0-1480 GCA_021786455.1 Acidobacteriota bacterium | reverse complement strand
CGAGGTATCGCTCGGACAGCGGGGTGAGCGAGTAGTGACTGTTCTTTTTTTCGAGAAGCTCAAGACCGACCAACGCATCCAGCAACATGCGCGTGCCTCGCTCGGAGGCCCCCGCAGCGCTGGCCACCGCCGTGGCCGTCGTCTTGCCCGTCGCGAGGTGGGAAAAGACACGCAATTGCAAAGCCGTCGTCAAAACCCTAGAGGGCGCGAAAGAAAAATGAAGCTGAGTTAATTTTTGGCAATCCAGAGGGTCGTCCGCTTTCTGATATATTTCCACTACAGTCTCCTCCTGATTTTGAATTACCGACCAAGGCCGCGGCGTCTCCACCCGTTCGGGTCACCGCGTTCCTGAACGCACCCTATGATGGGCCGAACGCGGGGAGGGTTGCTTACAAATCTATGCTGGGAGAAACGCAGCGCCTGTGAACCCGGCCGGGAGCAACGTAGGCGTGCCGGACACAGCGTTGATTCAGTCCTTGATGTTGCCAAGGATATACTGACGAACGGCAAGAAGGTCGCCCTCGCTGACGCGGTCAAAATGGACGGCGATTCTGCCGCTGGTGTCCTGGCGGAGGGCGGAGCCGCAGGGTCGGAGAACAGCTTGATTTCCGGGGAGCTGGAATTCAAGTACGACGGGCTGACCCAGACAAATTTCAGCGGAAACTTCCACCAATAAACCGCCTTCTCCGATGTTTACCGTGACACCGCGATAATCGCGTGTTCCCACCTTTACGCTGACCGGTACGCGAAGCGGCAACCGCGCTCGGCGGCGCCTTTCAATTAACATGGGGCCACGAAGAATCTTGACCAAACCCATCAATCGCTCTGAACTCACAGGCTTGGTGAGGAAAAGAGAGATTCCGGCTTGAAAAGCCCGGCGCATGGTGCGGACGTCGTTGTCCTCGGTGATCATAACGATGGGTGCGGTGGCGCTGCTTGTGGAGGTCCGAATGGCTTGCGTCAGCTCAAATCCATCCACGCCGGGCATGGTTCCTTCCAGCATGAAGCCGTCGAAACGCTCCGTCTTCAACCGCTCGAGAGCATGGCGCCCGTCCTGCACGAGCAGGACCTCGAGCCCCAGCGGCTCAACCGTCGCTTTGATGGCTCGAAGCGAATTCGGCTCCTTGTCCACGACCATGATTCTTAGGGGCATAAATCTTCTCGCTAAAGCGCCCTACCCCGGTCCACATCGGATGCGGCCCTTTTTCACCGCCTAACCGCTTCTCACGGAGTCTTAGCGGATCCGGACGATGCAACGCTCTTTGCCTTCCTCGGCTGGACCCCGCCGCACGTCAGGTCTATTCATCGGGCCGGCTCACCTGACTAATTCGGCAATCGCCTTTGAGCGGAAGGAACGCCTCTTACTTGAGCGCCTATCGCCGAAATCGAGCTGCCCTTCCGGTTGGCTACTTCGTGGCGGATTTTTTCCCACGTTTCTTCAGGAAGCGCCAGGAAAGCCCGCACGACATCCGGATCGAAC
>JAJYNF010000169.1 GCA_021786455.1 Acidobacteriota bacterium | reverse complement strand
TGGCGGTAGGCTTTCGTTCATCGTTCACCCTCTGGGGGTGCGTCAAAGATTTCTCGCAAAATCTCTATACCCCACATCCCGCCAGGGTGAGCGACCTTTCCGACGCCCCTCCCACCCGCCAATCTCGATGCTTGGGTGCGAACTCGCAGAGAGGCGGCGACTCATTGTATCTCAGCAGCGGTTCCCCGCAAACCATAGCGTGCGGAGCTGGCCGCACGAGCGCATACTACGGGGTGAAAGGCCAGGCCCTTACACCGAGCCTGGCCCAGGGGCTGAGGTTCCCTTGCAGTAACCAGCCTTGGCCAACGGAGCTCATTTGCGGGTGGCGGAGTCGTACTGCGCCTTTCAGGTCAGCAACACCGCGACCGGCCACCGCGCTGAGGCTTTTTCTTGAGCCGATAATCAACGGCGCGAGAAACCAATAGACGCGGTCCAGGGCGCGGGTGTCGAAAAAGCTGCCCAACGCTTCCGAGCCTCCCTCGACGAGAACGCTGATGATTTCCTCACGAGCCAGCCGCCGCAGGAGCGGCAAAATGGAGACTTTCCGGCCGGGAAATCTCCACACCTTGACGCCCCGCCGCTCGAGTTGGCGTGCTTTCGCCTCGGCTGCACCGCGGGCACATGCCACGATGCACTTTCCCGATTTCACGACCTGACTTTCCACTGGAATGCGCAGCCACGAGTCCAGGACGACCCGCCACGGTTCGACCGCCTCGGGGATGCGCGAGCCAAGGTGCGGGTCATCGGCCAGAACGGTGCGGATTCCAACCAGGACAGCCTGATTTTGAGCTCGAAGTGACCGGGCTGCGCTTCTTGCCCGGGCGTCGGTAATCCAACGGGACTGGCCGGTGCGGGTAGCGATTTTGCCGTCGAGAGAAGCGGCCACTTTAGCGGTCACGAAGGGCAAGCCGGTGGCTCGATATTTAAGGTAAACCTCGTTCAAGGCGCTTGCCTCCCGGGCACAGAGGCCGGCGCGGACGCGAACGCCATGCGATCGCAGGATGCGTGCTCCGCGTCCGCGGACGGCGGGATTAGGATCGGGTATGGCATAGAAGACCTGGCGGATACCGGCGCGGAGAATAGCATCTGTGCACGGCGGAGTATGTCCGTAATGGCAGCAAGGCTCGAGGGTAGCGTAGAGAGTCGCCCCGCGAGCTCGAGGGCCCGCTCGCTTGAGGGCCATCGCCTCCGCGTGGTCCGTGCCCGGTCCACAGTGGTAGCCGCGTCCGAGAATCTCGCCGCTATTCGCCACCACACAACCGACCCACGGATTGGGGTAGGGAAGCGAGACGGGACGGTGTGCCAGCCGAAGCGCTTCTCGCATGAAAACCTCGGACGGGGAAGGATGCGTCATGCGCGCCTACTGCACCTTGCTGAGAAGGTGTCCGAGTTTGTCCTTCTTGACCTTCAGATAGGCGCGGTTGTGGGCGTGAGGAGGAATTTCCAGAGGGACTCGCTTTACAATGCGTAGCCCATACCGCTCGATGCCGGAGACCTTGTGGGGATTGTTGGTCAGTAGCATCATTTTGCGAACTCCCAAATCCGCCAGGATCTGAGCGCCTACCGAGTAATCCCGCATATCCGCGGGAAGACCCAAGCGTTCATTGGCCTGCACGGTGTCGAGGCCTCGGTCCTGAAGCGCGTAAGCGCGAATCTTATTGGCCAAGCCGATGCCGCGCCCTTCCTGATTGAGATAAACAACGATCCCTTCGCCTTGCTCGCCAATTTTGCGCATGGCCGTTGCGAGTTGCTCGCGGCAGTCGCAGCGGAGAGAGCGCAGGGTGTCGCCGGTCAGGCACTGCGAATGAACTCGCACCAAAGCCGGCCGATCGGGAGATGGCTTTCCCATTACCAAGGCAAGGTGCTGACGATTCTGGGAGGGGCATTCGTACACGTGGGCGACGAAGGTTCCGAACTCCGTGGGAAGCTGGGCACTGGCCACCCGCTCGACCAGCTTTTCGTGATATCGGCGGAATTCAATTAGTTCCTCAATGGTGATCACCCGGAGTCGGTATTGCCGGGCGAGGCGCGCCACACTCCTGGCTTGAGCGGGATGACCTTGGGCATCCAGAATCTCGCACATCACGCCCACGGGCGTTAGGCCCGCCAGGCGGGCCAGATCTACGGCAGCTTCGGTGTGCCCGGCCCGGGCCAGAACCCCTCCCGCCCGCGCCCGCACGGGAAAGATATGGCCGGGACGGATAAAATCCTGCGGTCGAGCCAGGGGAGAAGCAAGCAGGCGCACCGTGGCGGCGCGGTCAGCGGCGGAAATTCCAGTGGTCACCCCGCGTCGCGCATCCACGGAGACTGTAAAGTCGCACCCGAAGGGCGTTGTGTTGTCTTCGGCGGTCACCATCGGCCCGAGTCCCAATTTCGTCGCGCGGTCGCGGTGGATGGCCACGCAGATGAGCCCGCCGCCCTTCTTAATCATAAAGTTAATATCCCGCGCGGTGGCTTCTCGCGCGGCCATGACCAAATCCGCTTCATTTTCTCGGTCCAGGCTGTCCCGCACGATCACCATTCGGCCTCGGCGAATTTCCCCGAGGGCGCGCTCGACGTTCACAAACTCTGTCATGGCTCATCCCTTCCCGGCGATTTCACTCATCGTGGCAAGCAACCTCAAAGCCGTCCGCCCAGCCTCAATCCCCTTGTTGAGCGCATTGTTTCCGCTGCGTCGCGCGGCATCGCGCAGGTTGTAGGTCGCCAGAACTTCAAAGACAATGGGAACATCGTGCGATAAGGAAACCTGCATGGTTCCTCGCGCGCACTCGTTCGCTACGATGTCGAAGTGGTATGTGTCTCCTCGAATGACGACTCCGAGCGCGATGAGAAGATCATATTTTTTTTGGACGGCGAGCCGATGAGCCGCCCAGGGGATCTCCAAACATCCGGGCACGGCGAACCGATCAATGTTTTCCATGGGGATTCCCGCGCCGGTCAGAGTCTCCAAGCACTTCGCCTCCAGCCGTTCCGTCATCTCAAGGTGGAAATTGGAGCGAATAATAGCCACCCTCGCCCGCTGAGCTAACGCGCGGGCTACCTCCAGGGTTGAGCCCTTTTCCCTCGCATCATGGCGTGGTCTCATTTAATGATTCGTCAGCTTTTCGATGTATTTAGCCAATATATCGGTTTCAATATTCACGCGGTCCCCGGCTCGTTTCTCCCCGAGAGTCGTTCGACGCAGCGTGTATTCGAGCAGGGAGACCGAAAACCGGCCCGAGCGTGACTCCACTACGGTCAAACTGGTCCCATCAATAGCGATGGAACCCTTGCTGACAATGTAGCGGCTGAATCGTGGAGCAATCGTAAATTCATAAATTTCGGCCGAGCCCTCATCTCGGATGGTGGCGATGGGAGCCGTCGTATCTACATGACCCATCACCAGGTGGCCACCCAGGAGGCTGCGCAAGGTCAGGCTTCGCTCAAGGTTCACCCGGTGCCCAGCGGCCCGCTCGCCGAGGGTCGTCTTCCGAAGCGTTTCGGGCATGTACACAACTTCAAAGCAACGGCTGTCGGTGTGTTGCGCGGTGGAGCACACACCATCCACAGAAACGCTTTCACCCTCTCGCAACCTCCACCCGCGTGGCAGGGCAATCGCGAACCGAAGTTGGCCGGCTGCTTGACGCACTCGCAGAATCTGACTCGTCGCCTCAACTATGCCCGTAAACATGGCCCTTCTCGGTTGACCGTCGGACTCCCACCCGGCAGCGCGCCCCGCAACTTTGCACACTTCGCAAGCTACGTTGCAACTAACCAACCGTGCCGGGAGCGTTCCCTCCGGCGTTCGTAACTCTCGTATTTGGACTTTCCTTCAGGACAGGCCAACCTTGCGGAGGGCTCGCTGGGTATTGACTCCAACGTGGCAATCGAGCCAAAGGGCTCCTTTTGCACGATGGGGCTGGACCTTCTTCCATCCGGACTATACCGTCGGCTCCAGAATCTCACTGGATCGTGGGGTTGTTCGTAAAGCGCCCGGCGGCGAGCTTCTAGCTTCTTTCCGCCGAACCTTCATACCCCTCGCGGGCTTTACCGCCGATCGGGAATTGGGAGGAGATATCTCTCCTTCCTCACCCTGCCCTGAAGGTCTTCCTAAATTGTCCATATCCAGTATAACGTAGCCGCATCGGATGCAGCAATGAGCCGAGCCCGCTCACGAGCTGGAGTACACTGGAAATAGCGCGAGGCGAAGGGAGATAGCTACAGTGACGAGTCGGATAACGTTGAAGGGTGGCGCGTTCCTGATTGAGGCTGCTGCGCCAGAAGACGTTTTCACGCCCGAAGATCTTACGGACCAGCACCGGCTAATCGCCGAAACCGGGGAGCAGTTTATGTCGCGGGATATTCTGCCGCGGTCGAAAGATATTGAGGAGAAAAAGCCTGGGTTGCTGCGCGAATTACTGAAGAAGGCCGCGGAGGTCGGGCTCTGCGGGACTGACGTGCCACAGCGATACGGCGGCCTGGAACTCGACAAGATTTCCAGCATCATTGTTTCGGAAAAAATGGCTCGCAACGGTTCGTGGGCTTCCACGATCGGCGCTCAATCAGGCATCGGCATATTGCCCATCGCTCTGTTTGGCACGGAAGAGCAAAAACAAAAATACGTTCCCAGGCTCGCGGCGGGGGAATGGGTGGGAGCGTATGCGTTGAGCGAGGCGAGTTCAGGCTCGGATGCCCTGCACTGTAGAGCCCGCGCCTCTCTCAGCGCCGAGGGACGTTGCTATCTGCTCAACGGGTCTAAGATGTGGGTCACCAACGGTGGCATCGCCGACGTGTACGTCGTCTTTGCCAAGGTGGATGGGGAGAAATTTACCGCCTTCATCGTGGAGCGAAACTTTCCCGGCGTCTCACCCGGCGCGGAAGAACATAAGATGGGCATCCGAGGAGCTTCCACCACCGCGGTTCATTTTGAGAACACGCCCGTGCCTGTAGAGAACGTGCTCGGTGAAATTGGTGAAGGGCACCGAATTGCGTTCAACATTCTCAATTTTGGGCGACTCAAGTTGGGCGCCGGCTGCGTTGGGGCGTCAAAATATTTGATCGCGGAGGCTGCTCGCTGGGCGAATGAGCGCGAGGCTTTTGGACAAAGGATCGGCGACTTCGGCCTGATTAAAGAGAAGCTCGGTGAGATGATCGCGCGCACCTACGGCGCGGAGAGCATTTCGTACCGCATCGCCGGCTTGATTGAGCGCGCATTAGAGGGCGCGCGTTCGGCGGCACCGGTCTCCGCCGACGCCACGATGGCCATTCTCCGAGAATATGCAATCGAGTGCTCCATCCTGAAGGTCATCGGAACAGAAACGCTCCACTTCGTGGCCGACGAAACCGTCCAGGTGTACGGCGGCTATGGTTTTTCCAGCGATTACGAAGTCGAAAAGGCGTTCCGCGATCAACGCGTAAACCGTATTTTTGAAGGCACGAATGAAATTAATCGGTTGCTCATCGTGGATATGCTCGTCAAGCGAGCCCTGAAGGGCGAGCTCGAGCTTTGGTCGGCGGCACGAAAGCTGCTGGATGACATGCTCAGCCTCCCCACGCCCCCGGCGGAGAACAATCAGCCGCTTGGCGACGCCGCCGCGCTGGTGGAAGGCTTGAAGAAGACGGCGCTCCTGGTCGCCGGTCTCGCGGCGCAGAAATATATGACCGCTCTCTCCCAGGAACAGGAGGTCGCTAGCGCCCTGAGTAATCTGGTCATGGAAGCCTACGCTTTGGAAACCACTTATCTGCGGGCGTTGAAGAAAATGATCCACGATCCCGAAGCGCCCCCCGAAATCGAGGTGCTACGAGTGTGCGCGTATGAAGCCGCCGACCAGGCGGAAATGCAAGGCCGCCGCGCACTCGCCCGCATCGCCCAGGGCGACGAATTACGTGCTTACTGGGGCGGGCTGCGCCGATTCCTGAAGCGGGAACCGCCCGACCTGATCGGCCTCAAGCGACGGCTCGCCGACCGCGCGCTCGAGATGAAGCATTACCCGTTCGCGTGAGCGCCGAAGTGCGGCGAGGACACCGGCGCTCCAGGCACCCGTGATATCAGTGAAATCCGCGCAGGGCTTTCATCGCCCCGGCCAGGTCGGATACCGCGAGGACTAGGTCAGCCTGCTTCGCGCGCGCGGCAACAGTTTCATAAGCGTATTCGATGTTGATATTCTGCTCGGCCAGCCGTTCGGCGATCGCAGCGAGCTGGCCGGGCTTTTCCGGCAAGGTCAGGCGAAGCACATCTTCCTCCGTCACCCGCACGCCGAGCGGCTGAATCGCTTTGCGGGCCTTCGCCGGGTTTTTGACCAACAGCCGAACCGGGCTTTCGCTTCCCGCGCCATAAGCCGCGAAAGCCGTAATGTTGATCTTGGCTTTTGCCAGAGCCTTGGCCAGCCGCGCCAATTGGGTAGGGCGGTTCTCAACCCACGCCGTAATTTGCTTGGTTCTCCGCACAGCGGGTCCTCCCATTCCTCCACACTTGCTTCAGCCATCCGCTGAAACCAGCATACCTCAGGGTCCGCGCCGTCAATTGGATCTCATCTGGGATTTTCGGCGAAAAACCTGAATTTGCATTCCCACAACAATCGTTCGCCCCGGCATTGGCACACCAGCGACTTCTTCATAAAACGTGTTGGTCAGATTCGAAACTCTCACAAACGGGCGCAAGCGTCCGCGCGCGCGGGCGATGTCAGCGCCCCACAAAACGTAGGGCCGCTGATGAATTCGCTCGAGGATGCCGAATCTCGAGCGGCCGATCAGGCCGCCCGGCAACGCTCCGAGCCAAGTCCATTCGGTGGAGTTGACCAAATAGTTGAATAGATAACGAGATTGGAGAATCTGCAAGGGAGCGCGCGATCCTTTAAGCCCGGTATAGCTCCATTGGAGCTGTTGAGAACGGCGAAAGTGTTTACCCACGGCAAGCTCCACGCCTCGAAAGGTCACGTTGTCAACGTTCATGGCCTGCCAAACGCTGCTGCCGGGCGTGCGGGCGTAATCAATTCCATCACGCTCCTGACGCTCAAAGAGCGTGAGATGCGCGGCAAGGCGACCGCTGGGATACCAGTCGAAACCCGTCTCGTAGTTCCACGCACGCTCCGGTTTCAGATTCGGATTCCCGACGTTGGCCGGGTCGTGGTAGTAAAGGTCCGTGAAGGTTGGCAACCGAAACGCCCGCTCCACGGCGGCTCGCCATTGCCAATGAGCATTGATCCAATAACCTCCGCTCAAGGAAGGGCAGAACTCGCCATGAAGAGTGCCGTAAGTTTCCTCCCGCGCGCCGACCGTGAAGGTAAAGCGGCGCCAGGGCCGCACGTCCAGCGCGGCGTAACCTGCGGCGCGATTGCGGAGGTGCACTCCCAGGTTGTTGCTGCGGATTGACTCTCGATAACCGGCCAAGCCTAGATAGAGACGCGTATTCGAAGAGAGGCGTCGCCAATTGCGCCAAGTCAGTTGGTAGCTGCGATCCGCGTGATGATTCGCGTAGAACGACGGCCGATTGCGATAGAGGACAAAGAAATCCGTATGCCGGCGAAAGGCAAACGAGATTTCATTGTGACGGCCCAAGTCCTGACGCACGCCGGCGAACCAAGTGCGAGTGTGCTCCCAGGAATTGAAGTTGCCGTAGAACTGATTGGCGCCGAAGGGTCGGTCGTTGTGGGCCAGAAGAATCTGAGTCGCGCCGAGCGAGGTGTGCGCCTCGGTGATGGAATCGAGGGCAAGGTTCCGGTAATCGCGGTCGGGCATAAAGCCCGTTGAGAAGTCGCGGGAGAAATCCAGCTCTTCGCCAAAATTCGGTTCGGCAAAGCTGAACGTGCCGGCCTGTTGGTTAATCCCAAAATTGCCGACCGCTCCCTGAAGATTCAATTCGGTCTCGCGAGGCGTGGCAGTCACAAAGTTGACGACGCCGCCGACAGCGTCGGAACCGTAGAGGGTTGTTCCGGAGCCGTGAAGAATTTGAATGCTCGAGACGGCCTGCAGGGCGATGGGAAGGTCCATGTCATGATGACCGCTCTGAACGTCATTCATGCGCCAGCCGTCGAGCAGAATGAGCGTCTGCTCGAACGTTCCCCCTCGAATGGAGACGTCCGCCTGCGTCCCGTCGGGGCCGCGCTCTTGAAGATCCACTGAGGAGTCTTGTCGCATCAAGTCCACCAGCGCGTTGGTCAGCAACGCTTGCGACTTCACGTCAATCACATCAATGGATCGGTCGGCTTCGTGCAACGGAATGGGGCGGTAAACCCCCGTGACGATGATGGTTTGCTTGGGCTGATGATGCGGGCGAGGTTTTTTGCTGGGCTTGCTTTGCGCTTTCAGCCAGGGCGCAAAGGCCACCGCGCACAAAAGCCCGCACGCCGGGCGAGGAAGCCTCTTCATGAACGATGTTCCTTTGGCAAGTCTGAGCATGGAGGCCCTGAATCGGGCCTCCAGCAGGTTACCGGTGGAAAATAAAGTTGCCGAGATCTCCCCGATTCTGGCCCTTAGGGTCCAGGACTCGGACGCTCACTCGAAACGTATCCGCGGGCAAGGGAACCGTCTTGTCCAACCGCACGGTGTGTCGGGGGTCCACCGCTTGCAGAGTATCGTGAGCCAGCTCTTGTCCCATGGCGCTGTAAAAGACGGCTTGGAGCGTTCCTGGGAAAAATACGCCGAAATCTCCGGTGAGCGTTACGTTGCTCCCTGAAGTTTCTCCCCTCAGAGGTTTGCTGATGACGCCGGCCCATCGAGCCTTCCGAATGGGATTCAGGGCGCGCGCTGCCGACCAGTGAAGCGTGAATTCATAATGTTGACCGGGGCTGAGTGTTGCAAACGGGCTGAGGACTTCTGTTTCCAAAAAATAGGGCGTCTTTTCAAGGTTATTGGGAAGCGTCTGAAAATACGGCCCGCGCGAAATCGTGCCGGGGCCGTCATTCCACGACTCCACCGAGGCGTTATCAGGATATTTGCGCCCGGGAAAATAGCGGAAGCTCTCGATCAAGGCCAAATGCTTCTCCGCGTTTTCAATCGCAAACCAGCCGGCGTTCGAGTCTGTCGCGACCTTGCCCACCTGATAGTGATAATGGACCCGCAGCACGCGACGATGATCTATGGCATGGTAGCTCGGGTTGCGAACGTCGCCGTAAGGGTTGTAGAAGCCGCGCGGAAACATGCTGTGAGGATTGATGGGGATATAGACGTATAGGTGGCGATTGGGCTGGGAGGGGTTGGAGGGGTCGCTGGCATCGTTTTGCAGCACGTCCCAAATTCCCCAACGAATGCGTCGCTGGCTGATGTTGCGCATGACTTCCTTGACCGTAACGCGCGTGGTTCCGGCTTTCACCTCAAAGGTACGGACGAATTGGACGCCGGTGCGAGGGTCCGGAGGGCTGGTGACGCGAACCGCAACCTCTTGAGGAGTGTTCTTGACCACTTCGGACTGGAACGGACTGCCATCGAGAATGTAGTAAGGAATGCTCGGCCATTGGTGATTGTTCATCCATCCTTCGGGGGCGGGCCACACCTTGTCGCCGCCATAGTTGGCCCAACCGGCCTTCAGGTTGTTCTCGCTTTCAGGCAGAATCTTGCCCGCCAAGTAATGGTTCACAAAGAAATAGTGCTGGTCTCCTAATTGGAGCTGAATAGCTCGTCCGCCGATCTCCGGCGCGACGTACAGACTGATTAAACCGTTTGAGAGACGATAGACTTTCCAACCATGGTAATGGGTCTGCTCGAGTCGAGCCGAGAAATTGGACGTTGCCGCGCGCGATGGCGAGGAGCATGAGATAACCAAGACGATCACCACCCACGCGGCGCGAAACGCAGCTTGAGTTCTTTGGGCAAATGAGCTTGCGGTATTTTGTGATTTCATGATGACCTCCTCAGTCAGTCGGTCCGCCTGTGGCGGAGATAAATGGATGACACGAACTACGATGGTGGAGCTGCAAGCCAGTGTCGTGGAGCTTTCCTATGCAGATTTCGGCCCGATGCCAAGCGAGGCCAGCTCGTGTGCCAAGTCTTTGACAACCGGATAAAGCTTTCGATAAACACCGTAAAGCTGATTATAAACGGTTACGTTGGCGGGCTGGGGCGCCATGGTCTCCTGCGCCTGGACGGCCTGCTCCGAAGCTTCCTGGACGGTCCCGTAGGTTTTGGCGCCGACACCCGCAAGAAGCGCCGCGCCAAAGGCCGAGCCTTCGGAGGTCCTCAGCGTGACCACGTCCTTGCCGTAGATATCGGCTTGAATGGCCCGCCAAGTGAAATTGCGGGATCCGCCGCCGGAAAGTCGAATCTGCTCGATCGGAATCTTCAGCTCTTTGAAGATTTCGAGCGAGTCCCGCAGGCTGAATGCAACCCCCTCGAGAATCGAACGAATGACGTGCCCTCGCCGATGCGCTGCCGTCAGGCCAAACCACATGCCGCGGGCTTGCGGGTCAAGATGCGGTGTCCGCTCCCCCATCAGGTAAGGCAGAAAAAGCAAGCCGCCACTCCCCGGCGGGGCTTGTTCGGCTTCACGGATCAATAGGTCGTAAGGGTCTGCGCCCACCTGAGCGGCGTACCAGTTTTCAAAACCGCCGAAGAAATCTCGAAACCATCGCAGGGAAAGACCCGCGCCCTGCGTTACGCCCATCACATGCCACTTGCCGGGCACGGCGTGGCAAAAAGTGTGAATACGACCGAGCGGGTCGAGCCGCGGGATTTCAGTGTAGGCAAAGATCACCCCGGAGGTTCCCAGCGTCGCCGAGGTCAAGCCGGGCAGAACGATGCCGTTGCCGACGGCGCTCGCCGCTTGGTCGCCCGCTCCTCCCACCACGGGAGTGCCGGCGGCGAGGCCCGTCAAAAGGGCGGCTTCGCGAGAGATCTGACCGGTAATTTCCGGCGATTCGTAGGCGCGAGGCAGAAGCGCCTCGTCCACTCGGAGCGCCTCAAGCATTTCGCGGGACCATCGGCGATGAGCGACGTCGAACAGCAATGTTCCCGAAGCGTCTGAAACGTCGGTTGCAAACTCGCCCGTCAGACGGAAGCGAACAAAATCCTTGGGCAGGAGAAACCGGGCAGCACGCTCATAGAGGGCTGGTTCGTGGTCGCGAATCCAGAGCAGCTTTGGCGCGCTGAAGCCCGTGAGCGCTGGGTTTGAAACCAGTTGGATCAGCCGCTCGCTACCCACTTGCGAAGTGATCCAATCGCATTGCGGCTGGCTTCGCTGATCGCACCAGATGAGCGATGGACGCAAAACGGCGTGAGCCTTGTCGAGCAAGACGACGCCGTGCATCTGGCCCGAGAGGCCCACGGCGGCAATGTCGGAACCTTTAAGCCCCGCCGCGCCAAGCGCCCCCGTCGTGGCGACGACCGCAGCCTGCCACCAATTCTCCGGATCCTGCTCGGCCCAGCCCGGACGCTCCATGCGCATGGGCTCATGCTCGCCCGTTGCCGCGCCCACCACGTGCCCGTCCGGACGCACGATCACCGCTCGCGTGCCCGTCGTGCCAACGTCAATGCCCATGAGGTAAGACATAAGACCTTCATCCCGCACGGATTACCATCTGGTTGAGTCCTCACATCCTTCCTCCAACTCGTCGGTTGCGAATCTTTTCACATTTTGACGGATTCCCAATGGCTGGACTTGGCGGAGCGCTCGACGGCGTCCAAAACGGCCTCATTGGCCACCCCATCCTTGAAATTGGGCGAGGGCAGCGTGTCTTTCTCGAGCGCCATAAGAAAATCGTGAATTGCGTGGATGAAGGTGTGCTCGTAGCCGATGAGGTGTCCCGGCGGCCACCAGGCGCCCACGTAAGGATGGACGCTTTCCGTGGCGTTGATGGTCTTGTAGCCCTGTTCGCCGGCCTTGTCTGCGCAGTCGTAAAACTCCAGCTCATTCATTCGTTCGAGGTTGAACGCGATGCTGCCCTTGCTGCCGTATATCTGAAACGTATGGTAGTTGCGCCGTCCGCCGCAAAAACGCGACGATTCGAAAACGCCCACGCTCGAATTCCTGAACCGGGCCAAAAAGTTAGCATCGTCGTCCACGGTGACTTTGCCCTTCTTCGCTTTTGAGCCTTTTGCTCCCCAAGCGCCCTCGCCCGAGCCCGGAATCGGCCGCTCCTTGATGAACGTGGTCATTTGACCCGTGACGGCGGAAAATTCGCCGTTCAAGTAGCGAGCGAGATCAATGGCGTGCGCGCCAATATCGCCGAGCGCGCCCGAACCGGCAATTTTCTTATCGAGCCGCCAGACCAGCGGAAAATCCGGGTCCATGATCCAATCCTGGAGGTAAGCCCCGTGGTAGTGATAGACATCGCCCACACGGCCGTCTTCGATCCAGCGCTTTGCCAAGGCGACCGCGGGAATCTTGCGGTAGTTGTGCATGATCATGTGCTTCACGCCGGCTTTTTGGACGGCTTTCAGCATCTCGCGCGCCTCCGCGAGCGAATTGGCGAGCGGCTTCTCACAAATGATTTGCTTGCCCGCGGCCGCAGCGGCCAAAGCCATCGGGTGGTGAAGGTTGCCGGGCGTGGCGATGTCCACGATGTCAATATCAGGACGCTCGACGGCCTTGCGCCAGTCCGTCTCAACCTCTTCCCAGCCGAACTGCCGCGCGGCCGCCTCCGCAGCCTGACGGTCGCGCCCACAGATTACCTTCATTCGCGGCTCGAGCTTTCCGGGAAAGAAGTGGCTGACCTGGCGAAATGCGTTCGAGTGGGCCTTGCCCATGAATTTGTACCCAATCAGGGCAACATTGACTTGAGCCATGCATCATCTCCTTGGATTTCGGTGGTGAATCAAATGCATTTAGTCATTATCTGCACCATCCGCTCGTTGTCGCGTATGACAGACGCCAGGCATGCGTCGTTTGCGACTCATGCCCACCACATGGCCTTGAGCTTTTCACGGATGACGATTTCGTTCAGAAAGGTCGCGGCTTTGGCAAGGCCTTCCTCGACCGACATTAGGCTGTCCTCGTGCTCAATCGAGAGGACATCGTCGTAGCCGACCATTTGCAAGGTCGAAACCATATCCGTCCAGAATTCGCGCCCGTGGCCGTAGCCGACGGTGCGGAACAAGAAGGCGCGGTTCTTTTCGTCGCTGTAGGGCTTTGCATCAAGCACGCCGTTCACCATGGTATTGACGGTATAAATTTTGGTGTCCTTGGCGTGGCAATGAAAGACGGCTTCGCCCAGCTTGCGAATGGCGGCGCAAGGATCAATCCCTTGCCAGAACATGTGGCTCGGGTCGAAGTTGCAACCGATGGCCGGGCCGGCAGCCTCCCGCAATTTCAGCATGGTTTCGGGATTATAGACGACGAAGCCCGGATGCATTTCGATGGCAATGCGAGCGCCATGATCCTGAGCGAACTTGGCGCGTTTGGTCCAATAAGGCATGACTTTCTTTTCCCATTGCCACTTCAGAATTTCCTGATAATCGGGCGGCCACGGGGTTGGCGACCAGTTGGGGAACTTCGAAGTCTCTGAATCGCCTGGGCATCCGGAGAAATCAATCACCGTGCGCACGTCGAGTTTCTCCGCGAGCAAAATTGTTTTTCGACTCGTTTCCGCGTGCGCTTCGGCAACGTGTCGGTTAGGATGCAGGGGGTTGCCGTGGCAGCTCAGCGCGCTGATCGTAATCCCTTGATCTTTAAGCCTTTGTTGAAACTCCTTCAATCGGGCGGGCATACTCAGCCAATCAAGCTTGATATGCGGGTCACCTGGATAATTTCCAGTGCCCAGCTCAACGGTTCGGATACCCAACGGCTTGATTTTCTTAAACACATCCTCCAGGCTCAAGTTGCTGAATAGCGCCGTGAACAATCCTATTTTCATCTCAACACTCCTTTCCTGCGGCTCTCGGCTTACCGCTGTCCCTGGCAGGGCGAATGGTTCCGATTCGTTTTCCCTCGGTCGAATCGAAGAGGGTAAATCTATTCATCGCCTCACGCGGCGTCAACCGGAAAATAAAAAGGGCGATCCGAACCTTTCCTCCCGCGCGCGGGCTGCGCCTGCCCACCCTCAACCTGCCGGTCACGGCTTTCGACAAGCCCCCTGAGCGTTGAAAACTCAAGCCGCCTGAAGGGCGGTCAGCACCGCGACGTTAACAATATCTTCATCTGCGCAGCCGCGGGAAAGATCGTTGGCGGGTCGAGCCAGACCTTGTAAAATCGGGCCGATCGCCGTACATCCTCCCAACCGTTCGGCCAACTTGTACCCGATATTTCCGGCATTCAAATCGGGAAAGATCAGCACGTTGGCTCGGCCAGCTACGCTCGAACTGGGAGCCTTTCGCGCGGCCACCTCGGGCACCAGGGCCGCATCGAGCTGCAGCTCCCCGTCGGCTGCCACCGAGGGGGTGCGCGCCTGAAAGGTTCGCCAAGCCTCGCGCACGACTTGAACCATGCGATGCTCCGCGCTGCCCTTGGTGGAAAAGGAGAGAAACGCCACTTTGGGTTGGACTTCGAGCACGCGGCGCGCGCTTTCGCAGGTCGAAAGCGCGATCTCCGCGAGCTGCATCGGCGAGGGGTCCGGTATCACCGCGCAATCCGCGAACAGCATGGCGCCTTCGCTGCCCAGGCTCCGATCAGGGCTGAGCATGAGGAAATAACTCGAGATTAGAGACACATCGGGTGCCGGCCCGATGGTCCACAGCGCCGCGCGAACGGTGTCAGCCGTTGTCGTCAGGGCGCCGCCGACGCAGCCGTCGGCGTCGCCCGAGGCCACGGCCAAGCCTGCGAACATGGCGCATTTTTTTGCCGTCTCGAGCGCCTCAGCTTCTGTCATGCCTTGCGGGCGCCGCCGCTCATAAAGCCTTCGGGCATATGCCGTGAGCCGGTCGCTCTGTTGCGGATCCGTGACCGCCGTCCCGGCCAAATTTAAACCCAGCGTCTTCGTTCGAGAGCGAATTTTTTCCACATTTCCCAGCAGCGTCAGCCGCGCCAAACGGTTTTGCGCGATCTTTTCCGCGGCAATCAGAGTGCGGTCGTCTTCGCCTTCAAACAGGATAATGTGTCTCGGCTTCGCTCGGGCTCGAATCCGAAATCTCTCCAATAAATCCATCACACCCTGCCGCGTCACATTCCGCGCACGACAATCCCCACCGCGTTGATGGCGGCCCTACCTTGAAGACATGCTGATGCGCCGGCACCCGTAATCCCGACGGACCTAAACCGGCCTAAACCAATAAGATTATCCAGAATCTCGCTGCCGGTCGAGCAAAATCGCTGCGCCGGCACCGCGATCAGGTTGCGTCATATCCTCGGGCAGGCGTGGAAAGCTTCTCGCTTGGCTTCGCGGCGCTGTGGTCGCATCGCGCTCAGCTGGTCCGCCAAAGGTCCTGCGCATTTTTCATTTTTGGACATCCGCCGCCGCCCGATTATAATCACCATGAGATGTTCAAGACGATTGAGTGGACGGATGAAGGCGTTCGCATGATTGACCAAAGAAGGCTTCCTGGGGAGGAAGTGTATTTGAATTGCAAAACCTCTCAGGAAGTGGCGGACGCGATCCGAAACATGGTGATTCGTGGGGCGCCAGCCATTGGGGTGGCCGCCGCGATGGGTATCGCGCTCGGCGTCCGCGACGCACTGGCCAAGAATCTTGAAGAGATGCGGGCTGCGTTTGACCGAATTGCTCAAACCATCGCCCAGACTCGCCCCACCGCGGTTAATCTTTTCTGGGCCATCAAGCGAATGCGCGAGGCCTTTGAAGAGTGCGTTGCAAGGGGCTCGGTGGTTTTGGGGCCTGCCGGCAAGTCCGCGCAGCCTACCGCGGGGTCTGAACTTCTTAGCCGTATTCGGGAGCGCTTAATCGAAGAAGCCCAGCAGATTTTGGCGGAGGACGTGGCCATCAACCGGGCGATGGGGCGTCATGGCGCGGCGCTGCTTGCGGATGGCTCCACAGTCCTCACCCATTGCAACGCCGGCGCGCTTGCGACCGGCGGCTACGGAACGGCCCTGGGAGTGATTCGCG
>JAJYNF010000265.1 GCA_021786455.1 Acidobacteriota bacterium | reverse complement strand
GGAACGGCCTTGAGATAAAAAGACGGCATTCCCGTGGGACGAAAAGTCATCGCCATCTACTCCATTTTGCTCGCCTTCAACGTAGGAGCGTGGGCGTGGGCGGCGGTGGTTTTTCACCCTTATCCGATCCTTTTGGGCACGGCGCTGTTGGCGTATAGCTTTGGCCTGCGTCACGCCCTGGACGCGGATCACATTGCCGCCATTGATAATGTGACCCGCAAGCTGATGCAGCAAGGCGGGCGGCCGGTGGCGGTGGGTTTCATGTTCTCGCTGGGCCATTCCACCATCGTGGTGCTGGGCGCGGCCTTGATTGCGGGCGCGGCGATTGCGCTTCAGGTTCACATGGGAACGATTCAGCATATCGGCGGCGTCGTCGGCACGCTGGTTTCGGCGCTTTTCTTGTTTGGCATCGCCGCGGTCAACCTCGTCGTTCTCCGATCGGTTTATCGGGTTTTTGCTCGCGTTCGGCGCGGCGAACCTTACGTGGAAGAAGATTTTGACATGTTGCTCAACAGCCGCGGATTTCTTTCACGGCTGTTTCGGCCGCTGTTCGGAATGATCCAGGAAAGCTGGCACATGTATCCGCTCGGCGTTCTGTTCGGATTGGGCTTTGACACAGCGACGGAAATCGGTGTTCTGGCCCTTTCGGCGGCGGAGGCGTCCAAGGGCTTACCGTTCTGGAAGATTCTGGTGTTTCCTGTGCTGTTTGCCGCCGGGATGTCCCTGATTGATACAACAGACAATATCCTGATGTTGGGAGCCTACGGGTGGGCGTTCGTGAAACCGGTCCGCAAGCTTTATTACAACCTGACGATAACGTGCGTTTCCGTGCTAGTGGCCCTGGGGGTTGGAGGCCTCGAAGCGTTGGGACTCGTTGCTGATGAGTTTCAGTTGAAGGGGTCGTTCTGGAATGCCATCGTGCGCCTCGACCATAACTTCGGCATTCTTGGATATTTTATCATCGGGCTTTTCACCCTGAGTTGGATTGTCTCGGTCGCCGTTTACAAATGGGCGCGACTCGATGACATTTAGGCGGACGCTTAGCCGCCTCCCTCCAAGCAAGGCGCCCCAGAATGAGGGCTTAGCCAAGCTGGTCATTCAACATGGCAATCCACGATCACCGCGCGCAATCCGAGCTTCACGATTCGGAATCTTCTCCCAAGAAAAGCAACTCGGTCCTCGACCCGGTTTGCGGCATGACCATCCGTCCCGAGGACGCCGCTGGCACGTTCCAGTACAAAGGGCAGACGTATTATTTCTGCAACGCCTCCTGCCTCGAGAAATTTCGCGCTGAGCCCGAAAAATTCTTAGAGCCGAGCGCCGCCGCTCCCGAGACCGCCAAGCCAGCCACCGAGCCGGCCGCCACCGAATACACCTGCCCCATGCATCCGGAGATCGTGCGCAATGCGCCGGGGGCGTGTCCGATTTGCGGCATGGCGCTTGAGCCGCGCGCCGTGACGCTTGAAGAGGAAGCGAATCCCGAATACAAGGACATGAAGCGGCGATTCTGGGTGAGCTTGGTTTTGACCGTGCCGACGCTGGCCTTCGCGATGTCGGAGGCTATTCCCGGGCAGCCGCTCGAGCGGCTGTTGGGTTTGCGGGCGATCACCTGGGTTGAACTAATTCTCTCGACGCCGGTCGTGCTCTGGGGCGGCCTGCCATTTTTCGAGCGCGGATGGAAATCCATTCTCAACCGCAGCCCGAATATGTTTACGCTGATCGCGCTCGGGACGGGCACGGCGTATTTCTACAGCCTGGTGGCGGCCCTTGCGCCGGGAATCTTTCCCGCCTCGTTTCGCGGGCCGGGAGGAACAGTTGCGGTTTACTTTGAGGCGGCAGCGGGAATCACCACGCTGGTATTGCTCGGGCAGGTTCTGGAGCTTCGCGCCCGCAGCCAGACTTCCGGCGCCCTTCGGGCGCTGCTCGGTCTCGCGCCCAAAACCGCGCGCCTGGTGCGCGAGGACGGAACGGAAGAGGACGTCCCTCTCGACCGCGTCCATCCGGGCGACCGTTTGCGCGTCCGGCCAGGAGAAAAAGTTCCGGTGGATGGCGTGGTCGAAGAAGGCTCGAGCTACGTGGACGAATCCATGCTCACCGGCGAGCCCGTGCCAGTGGAAAAATCTTCCGGGAGCCGCGTGACCGGAGGGACGGTCAACGGCCAAGGAACGCTCGTCATGCGCGCCGAACGAGTGGGCCGGGAAACGCTCTTGGCGCAGATCGTCCAGATGGTCAGCGAGGCGCAGCGCAGCCGCGCGCCCATCCAAAAACTCGCCGACCGCGTGGCGGGGGTTTTTGTGCCGGCGGTCGTGGCCTCGGCGATCGTCGCGTTCATCGTTTGGGCGGAAGTGGGTCCCGCGCCGCGCCTGGCCTACGCGCTGGTCAACGCCGTGGCCGTGCTCATTATTGCCTGCCCCTGCGCGCTGGGACTGGCCACGCCGATGTCCATCATGGTCGGGACGGGCCGCGGCGCGATGGTGGGCGTCCTGATTAAGAACGCCGAAAGCCTGGAGCGATTGGAGAAGATCAATACGCTCGTCGTGGACAAAACGGGGACCCTCACCGAGGGCAAGCCGCGCCTGGTGACGCTTCTCGCGGCGGAGCCGGGCGGCGAAGAGAAGCTGCTACAAATCGCCGCGAGCCTCGAGCGCTCGAGCGAGCATCCGCTGGCCGCGGCAATTCTCGCGGCGGCGAAAGAGCGCGACCTGAAGCTCCTCGACCTGGCAAATTTCAAAGCTGTGGCGGGCAAAGGGGTGACCGGGCAAACCGGGGGAATGAGCGCCGCGCTTGCCAATCTTCAGTTG
>JAJYNF010000201.1 GCA_021786455.1 Acidobacteriota bacterium | reverse complement strand
TCTTCCGCTGAGCGCACCGGCCGGACTGCGATCTCACGTGAATCCACGGCAGGTTCCCCATTGAGGCGCCGCCATGCGCTTGGCCGACCTCAAGCGGAGCATACCCGTCGCCCGGGAAATGTTCAGAGGAGCCATACAACCACGTAAGCCCTGTAGCATTTGAAGCTCAGAACGAAAGCACCCTGAAGCCGCTTGTGACGCATTGACAAGCCACCCTTTTTCCCTATAGTGTAACGGCTCCGATGAATGTCCTAGTCCTCGGTTCCGGCGGGCGTGAACACGCTCTTGTGTACAAGCTGCGAGAGAGCCAGCACACGCAGGAGATTTTTTGCGCGCCTGGGAACGCTGGCATCGCCGCCGAGGCCGAATGTTTTCCCGCCGACCTCACCCGTCCAGCCGAAGTCCTCGCGCTGGCCGAGCGGCTGGATGCTGGCCTGACGGTGGTCGGGCCGGAAGCCCCGCTGGCCGCGGGCGTGGTGGACGAGTTTCAAAAAGCCGGGAGGGCCATTATCGGCCCGACGCGCGCCGCCGCGCGCCTGGAGACAAGCAAGGTTTTTGCCAAGCAATTCATGCAGCGTCACAACATTCCATCCGCCCGTTTCGCCGTTGCCGAGAGTTTCGACCAGGCTTGTCAGGCCCTGCGTAGCTTCAGTCTGCCCGTGGTCATCAAGGCGGACGGCTTGGCGGCCGGCAAAGGCGTGGTCGTCGCCCGCACCCGCGAAGAAGCGGAAAACGCCCTTGATGGCTTTTTGCGCCGCCAGGTGCTCGGCGTCGCTGGCAAGCAGGTGGTTATCGAGGAGTTCCTCATCGGTTGGGAAATGTCTTTCATCCTCCTAGTGGATGTCCGCGGCGGCATTTTGCCCTTTCCTCCCGCGCAGGATCACAAAGCCTTGTTTGACGGCGATCTTGGCCCGAATACCGGAGGCATGGGGGCGTATAGCGATGACGCTCTGATTTCTCCATCACTCCACCAAGAAATCCTGAGCCGCATCGTTCGTCCGACTCTCGAAGGAATGGAATTCGAAGGCTCGCCGTACCATGGCTTTCTTTATTGCGGGCTGATGCTCGCTTCGGATGGCCCCAAGGTTCTCGAATATAATGTCCGCCTGGGTGACCCGGAAACCCAACCCACGCTGATGCGTTTGCGCTCCGACGCGGTTGAAATCCTCTCCGCCAGCCTGGAAGGCAATTTGGCCTCGGTCGAAGGCCGTTGGAGTCCTAACCCAGCCGTCTGCGTGGCGCTCGCCTCCAAGGGGTATCCCGGCGTGCCCGACATTGGCAAAGTGATTGAAGGCTGCGAGGCCGCGGAATCTCAAGGGGGAGTGAAGCTCTTTCACGCGGGCACGGTATTTCGGGACGGCAAACTGCTCACCGCGGGCGGACGGGTTTTAGGCGTCACCGCCATTGCTCCGGATTTGGAGTCCGCGATTGCCCGCGCTTATGTGGCCGTCAAGATGGTACATTTTGAGGGTATGCATTACCGGAAGGACATCGGCGCCAAAGGGCTTCGCCGTTCAAATCCGGCTCTTGAACGGATGCCGCCCGGCCTCTTGCCGGGTACCACCCCGACGTCGTCTTGAAGCAGGAACCCAACACTTGGACGCCGGCCCCTGGCGCTTAAACTTCAATGGAGGTTGATTTGATCTCAGCGACAACTTCGCCCCGAGTAGGCATACTGATGGGTAGCGATACGGACTGGCCGGTTATGAGCGAGGCCGCCGAGACACTCAAGCAATTTATGATTCCCTTCGAGGCGCGAGTGCTCAGCGCTCATCGCTCGCCCTCTGAAACATCCAAGTACGCTCGGGAGGCTGCCGACCGCGGGATCAAAGTCATCGTGGTGGCGGCCGGAGGAGCAGCTCATTTGGGCGGCGTCGTCGCGGCGGAAACCACGCTCCCGGTCATTGGCGTGCCCATGCCCACAACCTCTTTGTCGGGCCTTGACTCCCTCCTTTCCATCGTTCAGATGCCGAGTGGCGTCCCAGTCGCCTGCACCTCCATCGGCAAACCAGGAGCCGTGAACGCCGCGGTGCTCGCTGCGCAGATTTTAGCAACCTCTGACCCAGCGATTCATGCCAAGCTCGTCGCTTACAAAAAGCAACTGGCTACAGGCGTGGCCGAGAAAGATGCTCGTCTTCAACAGCAACTTAAACCGTAGCGTTCCCTTCGGGCTTCCCAGTCTTGCGCGTCCGGTGCGCGTCAGTGGTCATTGCAGGTTTTGCCGCGCGCGGTTTACGTCCGGCGTCAATTTGCGCGCGGTGCCTGATTTCCCGCGCGTCCTCAACCACCGCGTCCCGGGTTTCAATGTCAACACTCACGACTCGGCATGTTAAATTCTTCTTGTGGAAAAGCTGGTTGAGTGCGTCCCGAATTTCAGCGAAGGGCGCGATCGGGCAAAAATGGATGCCATCGTTGGCGCGATGCTGGCGGGAGGTGATGTCGCCTTATTGGATCGCCAGATGGACTCTGACCATCATCGTTCGGTGATCACGCTGGCGGGTCCGCCCGAGGCCGTCGGAGAAGCCGCGGTTCGTGGCGCGGGCCGCGCGGCCGAACTGATTGATTTAACTCTGCATCAAGGCGCGCATCCGCGCATGGGGGCGACGGACGTCGTCCCGTTTGTACCCCTTCGCGGGGTCACGCTCGAAGACTGTGTCCGCATCGCTGAGTGGGCAGCCGAACAAATCTGGCTTCGCTTTCAGATTCCCACCTTTCTTTACGGAGCGGCCGCGCGCCGGCCCGACCGTAGGGACCTGGAAAACATCCGTCGGGGCCAATTCGAAAAGCTTCGCCGAGGAGTGGCATCCGATCCCGCGCTGCGTCCTGATTTTGGCGAGCCGCGTCTTCATCCTACCGCCGGCGCGACCGCCGTGGGAGCGAGAAATTTTCTGATTGCTTACAACATTCACCTGAGCGCTGACGACGCTCGCGCGGCTCGCGCTATTGCCCGCAAGATTCGCGCTTCAAGCGGTGGTCTGCCGTGTGTCAAAGCGATCGGCATCTGGCTGCCGAGCCGGAAGCTCGCTCAGGTTTCGATTAACCTGACGGATTACGAAGTAACTTCCCTCGAGACGATCTTCGATGCTGTCGAGCGGGAGGCCGCCGCCCTGGAAGTCCGCGTTCTGGGAAGCGAAATCGTCGGGCTCGTGCCGCGCCAAGCTCTGCCAGCGGACGCCGAGCATCGGCTGAGAATTGAAAACTACCGCGCGGAACGGATTCTAGAGAACCGCCTCGCTCAGGCGCTTGAGCGCACCCCGCCATTTTCCGCGGGACCTGGCCGGTAACGGCGCCTCATGGGCCGCTGCTGACCGGGTGATTTCACGCCTGGCAGGTAGGCTTGACTTTCACCAGCGGCTTTCTTACACTCAGCACGATGAGGGCGGCCCGGGAGAGGGGAAAGCAGCGAAAATCCTCGGGGTAAGTCGCCCGCGCCAGCAAACAGCAAGGCAGGAGGAAACCCGTGATGCGAAGAGTTGCAGTGATGGTGGCTGTGTTTCTCTGGATGGCACTGCCGGCTTTTGCCGGAAGCGCGGAGCGAACCGCCCCGCGCCCTATCCCGGCGGCTACCCGAGGGCAAATGGAATGCACGGGATTTATCAGCGCAACGCCCGTTCCGGACGATGTTTTTGTCGCGGGCGGGGCCGACAATGATTTCAACAACCGGTTTCACGCCTTCTCCACAGGCAATTACGTCTATTTGAAAACCGAGCGAGGGACAGGGCCAGTGGTGGGTGAGGAATTACGTCTCGTCCGGCCGGAGAGCGACGAAATGCTGGAAAGCTGGGTGCGTGCCGGTTTGGGCCCGATGCCCGATTTCGGCTATCACGACTGGTATGCGTGGCAGGGCTATGATATCCGCAAGCTGGGCAGGCCATACCGAGATACCGGGCGAGTCAAGGTTATCAAACTGACCCCACAGGGCGCAGTCGCGAAAGTCGTTTTTGCCTGCGCGGCAGTGAACATGGGGGACTTGGCCCTGCCTTACTCGCCCCGCCCCGTTCCCACTTATGTTCCTACGGTGCGCCTTGACCGGTTTGCGCTATTGAACAGCAAGCAAACCGGCGCCATAACGGCCATTCGTGACAATGCCGGGGTCGGCGCGGTCGGTGATATCGTTTACCTAAATATGGGACGAGGGGTAACGCAGCCAGGCCAGAAGTATCGGATCATTCGGGTTCTCTTGCCCGGCCACACGCTGCTGGTGGCGCCAACCTTGCCTAATGAGACGATTGGCGAATTGGTTGTCCTTTGGACGCAGAAGAAGTCGGCTGTGGCCATTATTGTTTCTGCGCTCCGCCAAATCCAACCTGGCGACGCGGTTCAGCTCGAATAACTTGCCCGAGCCATCGCTGTTTTGAGTTTCTCCCGCGCGCCAGCGCCTGAGCTGACGCGGGCGGGAGAGTCTCCGGGCACAGGGTTGGCCCGCCGTTGAGGTCGGCGATGCGGATCCCAGGAGCATGAGCCGGCCGAATTCACTCTGAAAATATCTCCGCAGTGAAGCACTCAATTTTGGCTCCGTGCCGCCAGGCGTTCGCGGGCAGCCCTGCCTTCAAACACGTTTCCTCCAGGAAACGTTCCCGATCCCATTTCCATTCGACCGGGACCTGAGGCAGCAGCACCCCGCGCCGCAATCCTAAACTCACCATCAGGCCATGATGGCCAACCTCAATCTGGTCGGGGGCTATCGCCGTCAACGCGCTGAGGGCTGAAATTTCAATTCGTAAACCCGGAAGCTCGGAGGTCCGGACCGGCTCAAAGCGCGGATCCCGCATTGCCGCCAGGTAAGCGCACTCTTGGACTGTGCGATGGAGCGGCCGGGTTCCCACTACGTTTCCAATGCAACCTCGTAGCTGCCCCGAATATTTGAGGGTAACGAACGCCCCACGCGGTTCCAGCAGGGCGGGTGTTGCCAAGTCTTGGGGAGATGCCCGGCGGCCTCGGACGGCTTCTTCGACAGTCTGCCGCGCCAAGCGGAGCAAGGAACGACGTTCTTCCTCACCGAGCGGATACATCGTTCTTGTCTTTACCCCCCGGCAAGACAACCAAGGGAGTTGCGGGCGTCTGCTGCGAGCGGCGGTTCAAAGTACGCCAGAAATTGCTGAAGTATTGCTCCGCGGATAACAAGGCAGAAAGAACAGCCAGCCATAGCAACCCCTGTCCCAGCGGAATAAGCGAGGGAATCCGCGGCCCCAGCGCAACCACCGTAACCGCCAAGACTTCCACCACCATCTTGGTTTTTCCCCATTCGGAGGCTTGAAGCGCAAAGCCTTCCGCCGCGGCGACCGAGCGCAGCCCGGTCACCGCCAAATCCCGCCCGATGATGATGAGGGCCATCCAGGCGGGTACTAATTGCAGCTCAACGAGGGAAATAAATGCGGCGGCAATGAGAAGCTTGTCAGCCAGCGGGTCTAACAAAATTCCCAGCGCCGTGATCTGCTTTCGCTTTCGAGCGAGGTAGCCGTCGAGTAAATCCGTTGTCGAGGCCAATAAAAACACGCCGACGGCCCACAGGTCCATGTCGTGCCTCTGGGTCAGCAGTAAAACGACCACCAATGGGACAAAGAAAATCCGAAGTATCGTCAGCGAGACAGGGAGATTCATCCGTCTTGGAGCGTGGCCCTCATCCGTGGCCCATGAGGCTTTCGCCGGGCAAGGAAACTTTCATGTGACAAAGATTCGGACCCGCGCCCAGCTTCACTATAATGAACGCTCAGGCAAGTGTCAACGAACGGGAGTAGTGTCTGAAAAGCGCGTTGGCTGCGTGGTTCTCGTGTATAATCGCGCCGGACACCCGTGACGGAGACACATTCTTCCGACCCCGCCGCCCTCGCCGAAGCAATCCGCGCCGCCGCTGACCTCGCCGAGAGCGAGCTGGACTTGCAGATCAAGGTTGAGAAGTTGCTCGATCCTTTCCTGCCCAAAATCCCCGGCGCGCCGGAGCATTACGGCCACGCCACTAAACTCGGTGGCATCGAGGACGCGCTCCACGGCAACGTGATCATCGAGTACGAGCGCCCCGGCAAGCTCTCGAAGCCGGCGGGTCTCGACGAATGCTTGCAGCAACTCCGCGATTATCTCACCCAGGAGGCCCATCGCCACGGCCGTCAAGCAACCGCGGCGCTTAAGCGAATGGTGGGCATCGGCCTCGACGGACGCGAGATTGTCTTCGTTCGCTACCGGGGCAAGGACGCCGCGCCCTACCTTCCGCCCGCGAAGGTGTCCCCGCAACTCGCATTTTTCCCGGAGTCCGAAGTTCGGGACTTCTACCGCGACGGCCCGCACCCCATCACCGTGGAGAGCGTCGGAACGCTTCTAGGCTACCTCCACTCGCTCGCCCGCTTGCCGCTCACGCCCGAAGCGCTGGATCGAAAACTCGCCGAGCGATTCGTCGGGTCCTTTCGGCGACGCGACGTCCCACCCGGTGCCGCTCGTCGCGGCAGAGGACCGGCCTTGGTTCTGGTTTCCCACGCGCGGGGGCGCTAACGCGGGTCCATGGCGCTCCAGGTGGTGCTGTGCGAAGACTCTGAAGAAAATTCTTGACACGTAGTTAAACTCCGTCTATGCTGCCCATGTGTCCAGGCGAGCAAAACGAAACCAGGCCTTCCTGCCTTTCTATCTGGAGGAATCCCGGGTAACTGTAGCAAAAGGGGACCTTCACCCGTCTGAGCTGGCGGAGGCCTGGGGTGGCAGGGAGGGCCGCCACTTACGGAGGAACCTCGGACAAGTCGCGACACCGCCGGATGTGGCGCGAGTCATGGCCCGATGGGTCTCGGCAGGACAACCTCAAGCCGTTTTAGACCCTGCGGTTGGGGTGGGCAATCTCCTGCTAGCGTGCAAGGCGCTCTGCCCCACCGCGAAGCTGATCGGCATTGAGCGAGAGGAGTCCACAATCGCGCAAGCCGAGCGATCCGCGCCTGAGGGGACACGGCTCCTCCTCGGGGACTACATGAAGTGTCGCTTGGAGCCTGTGCAGGCGATTATTGCCAACCCTCCCTATGTGAAGGCGCACCACCTTGATTACACCGAGGACGAGTGGCGCTTTTTCGAGAGTGTGTTAGGACTCAGCCTGGACCGCCTTAGCAACCTCTACGCGCTTTTCATCCTCAAGATCTGGCACGATTTACTTCCAGGTGGACGAGCCGCCGTAATAGTGCCGGCCGAGTTTCTGAACGCGAACTTTGGTGAGCCTCTCAAGCAATGGATTCTTCAAGTCATGCGGCCTGCGGGCATCGCGGTCTTTGATCCCTCCTTCAGCGTTTTCGAGAACGCCCTCACCACGTCCTGCATCTTCTTCGTTCAGAAAGGCGCGAACGACGCGCCGGTTCTTGTGTGCCGCGCCGGGGGTATCGGAGACGTTGAAAGATTCCTGGAACACCTTTGTTCTGGGTCGCCGGTTGCGCCAGCGGGGCTGCCGTGTTGGGACGCTTCTGAGTGGGATCCCTCGGAGAAGTGGCTCAACAGGATTCTGGGGCTCCGCCGGGACAACCTCGATGGAACACCACTAAAAATTGGGGATTACTTCCGCAGTTCGAGGGGTATTGCCACGGGCGCAAACGAATTCTTCGTGTTACCGATGAAGGAAATCGAAAGACGCAAGATGCTTTTGCGGGATTTTTCCCCTTGTGTAGCACGGTCCTCTTACGCGCGAGGGCTAGTCTTCTCTGTCGCCGACTTTAATGCCCTCAAAGAAAGCGGGAAGCGATGCTTGCTGTTGAATCCGGCAGGGCCCCCCGGGCCAGCCATGGAGCGTTACTTGGATGAGGGAAGACGACAAGGGATCTCTAATCGGCATCTGCCCAGCCACAGACCTGTCTGGTACGCTCCAGAAAACCGCCCTGCGGCCGACGTGTGGGTAGGGGTTTTCTCTCGCGAACAACTGAAATGCATCCTGAACGCGGCCCGGGTAAAGAACCTCACGTGCTTCCACGCACTGTACGCTAGGGACGCAAGACCCGGCCTGCCCGAGCTCGTGACAATCTTCCTTAACAGCACTATTGGGAAGGCAGCCTTTCATCAGGTCAATCGTTTCTACGGCGACGGGCTCTACAAGCTGGAGCCAAAGGACGTCGAGGCCATCCCGTGTCCCGAGCTTCCCGGGCTCACCGAGCGGGAGGCGGAATGGCTTCGTGAGGAAATGGCAAGGATCGGGTCGTTTGCCGCAAAGGAAAGGATCGAAGTGATTGACCGCCTCGCGCGGAGGCTCTTTGGCTCAGTGGGTGAGCAGGCTCGTCAAGGCAGTGGGGTCGAACTCGACATGGCCTCCTGAGAATGCGACGCCGAACAATACCCGCCCACTCGAAAGCTCTCGTTCGAACGCAGATAGCTCGGGATCTTGGAATCTGGTCGAAAGTTTCAGGCCGCGGGAAAGCGGAATATAGATCGTGGACTTAAATTGGTTGCGGGGCTCCCTCTCGATAGAATAACCACCGTCGCGCGGCCCGACGACGAGAAGCTCCAGAATCTGCTCGAATGAAATCCCGTAGACAGCCCCAAATATGACCTGCGCATAGTAATGTTTCACCCCGTGCTGTTTCACCCAGCGCATGACGTTCGCGACATCTTCAACCTTCGGTGTAAAGCTCAGATCATCCTCGGTTCTTGCGCCGGTCAGCGACTGCTGGCTTGACCTGACCTCGACGGCCGCGATAGCAGACTGGGCAACCGGGATCAACACCTCGGCAGTTTTGCCCTCGATTTCAGACTCGGCGGGCGCGCCGTTCCTCCACAACAGGAGGTCTGGCCTTTTGCCGTAGGTCCGAAGTTCTTTGATGTACTCATTATAGTACTCCTTAAAGCCGGGCTCGCCGGCCACAAGCCGCTCGGAGCGCCCATAACGAACGGCTTCTAACCCCAGGCCAGCGGAATTGATGGCGCGTTTGACCAGATCCTCGGCCCAATCGCCAAGTTCGCGGTTGATCAGAAATTCTGAGAATGCCTGAGTGGGCACGCGTATTTTGCCGCTGGGGGGATCCCAGGATGGAATGATGTCGGTGGGGACTCGATTCGCTAGGGCGGTCAGTTTCCTGACGTACTCATTCATCTGCGCCCCGCCTCGAACTCAAAAAGATCCCTAACCTCGAGTTTCAATACCTTCGCTATCCTCGCAAGCCCCTCTACCGACGGGGCATTGATGCCTCGTTCGACGAGGCTCACGAACTCGACTGAGTAATCACACCGCTCAGCGAACTGCTCTTGGGTCAGCCCTGACCGCTTCCGTAGCTGGGCGATGCGCCTTCCCAATCTCCTCTGAATCACGTAGTTAAGCTACTATAGGTTGCCGCGGGCGCTCCACGTAGTTCAGCTACGTGCTAGGTCCGAGCCGCTCGCCGGGTTCTCCGGGCCTGTGACCGCGCGGCGGCAAAACTGTGGGGCCTGACGGACGCCGAACTCGACGAAGTTCGCCAGGCGCTGCAACTGCTGAAATGATCACGGACAACGGCGAACCCTCCCTCGAAGGGCTCTCTGTCAACGCGCCCTTCAGACACTACCTCACCGTCGGTGTCCGGGGAGTTCAAGGACCCACTAGAAATCTTGAGGTTCGGAACTTGGTGTAAATAAGTCAAGTTTTTATGCGCGCGTGTTGAATATTTATCCATGCGGGTTGGGCTGGGGCGAAGCCCCGTTAGTGTTACGTTACCGAAATAGGTGAAACATGGATTCGCCTTCGGGGATTGCGGTACGTCCAGCGAAAGGGCTGGGCTTGGCGGTTGTAGAGCCGGACATAGGCCATCAGTTTGCTCACCAGGTCGGGGATGGAGCGGAAGATGCCCCGACGGATGCATTCACGGGTGATCATGCCCAGCCAGATCTCCACTTGATTCAGCCAGGACGAATAGGTGGGCGTGAAATGGAACTGCACTTGGGGGTGGCGCTCCAACCAGGCTCGCACCGCCGCCGTCTTATGCGCCGGGAGGTTATCAAGGATCAGATGAATCTGTTTTCGCCGCTGGCCGACTACCGCCTCATCCAGGAAGCGCACGAACTCTTCGCTGGTGTGACGGGCCACGCAGCGGCTTTGAACTTTGCCGGTCTGGACTTCCAAGGCGGCCGGCAAAGACACCGTCCCGTGCTGCACGTACTCCACGCTGTGCCGTTCCGGTTGCCCGGAGCGCAACGGCAAGGCCGGTTGGGTGCGATCCAGGGCTTGGATGGCGGTTTTCTCGTCCACGCAGAAGACCGTAGCTTTCTCTGGCGGATTCAAGTACAAGCCCAAGATATCTTTGGCCTTGGCCTCAAAATCCGGATCGGGGCAGAGTAGCATAAACATGAAATCACAATTTGTGATTTCATGTTCCGGCGTCAGATTGCGACCTCAAAAGAGACCATGACAGCGAAGAGCGAAGCTATTGTACCTGTGGAAAGAGTCAAATCGTGCATCTTCCTGATTCGTGGGTAGAAGGTCATGCTTAGCCCGCGGCGCGGCGCTCCCCTCTTTTCAATTTACGAAGCGTGGGTGATTGTCATGAAGGAGGGAAACGGGTAGAAAGTTAAAAGCAAAACCCAGGGCTGGGTGAATGATAGTGAAAATCCCTGGGTGAAAGACTGTGAAAATCCGCACTTGGGGATACGAATTGGGCCGACCGCCGGAGCCGTGAAACCGAATACATGCTGCGGGAAATTCGCGGCGCCATCCTTCCTACCAAAGGATTGGCCAACACCCTCAGTCCTTGGCATGAGATCGCACGGGGTTCGGTGGAATCAAAAAGGAAGCGAAAAAGGCAATATTATGTAAACGCTTATGGGGGTTGACCCAACGTATTAGGGGAAATTAAGGGAACAAGCTGCCAGGTCATCGGAACCGCCGAGCGGGATGGCAAGGACGCCGCCGAGGCTTAACGGCCATCATCGAGGGTCCAACGCGGAACCTTCGTCCCGCTAAATCCAAGCTCGTCCTTCCCTGTTAAAAGATAGATCGCGTATGCGACTTCATTGCGCGTCGGAACGCTGCCCGTGTTCGCATTATGGCAGAACATGTACTTGAAGGCGTTGCCGAGGTGTCCGCTCCCCCAAACCTCGTTGTAGCAATTCTTCAAGTTGTCCGCTCCGACTTGGCTGTCCTGGCTCCAACGTTCGGCGAAAAGCAGCCACCACACCTGCCCGGGATTCATTCCATTCGTGCCGGACCAGCCGGCCTTGGCGTAATCAATCAGTTCCGAGCCGTTCCATCCATATGCACGGAGGTCATCGAACAGGTCCGAGGTATCCCCTCCCCCGGCCGGCGAAATCACGTCTTTGAAGAGCCTATCCTCTTTGTAAATCATCCGGCGCGTGCGGGCTACCCTCAGCATGTTGTAGTAAGACTCTTCGGCTGAATGCGTTGGCCGGGAAAGCGATTCATATAGATACCTGCCGGCCTGAGAGCTCAGATCGAACGAGCTTTCGTATTTCCAGCCGAAAAAAGCGCGCGCTTCGAGGGCCCGCGCAAGTTCGGGGGTGTCGGCAGAATCGCAGGCATTTATAAAGGCCAAGCTGCGGCTCAAATCAAGCCCCTTCTTTTGAACCATCCATTTCCAAAAGTCGGGCTGGATTACGATATAGCCTCGGACCTTCCTGGGGTCGCCGCCGACCGGAAGAGCTGCCAGGAAGATCGTTGCCGATTTCAAGCCGGTGCCCGGAGTGTGATCAAAGCTAACAAGGTCCCCCAGACCGTTGCTCTTAAGATTATTCAGATAGCCGTCGTACCAGGCGCTTAGTTCCGGATGGGTCGTTTTAGTACCTGTAAACGGTTGGGAATGATCAGAGGTGAACAGTTCATCCCCCTTTGCCCCGTGGCCTTCCCAGTCGAGGATTCCCGGATTACGCATAGCCAAAAGGCGGGAGACGATATTCCGCAAATTCGCATCTTTGTTGACGAGTACATCGAGGCTGTAGTTTTGCTTCGAAACGTAATCTTCAATGTCGGCGAGATACTGCCGGCTCGCGACCCAGCCCGTGTCCATCCGCTGATCCTGGTAGTCATCGACTTCCCCCGCGGCGGGCTCGGTATAGGGCGAAATAATTATCGCCGTCTTGGATGTCGGATCGCTTGATGAGTCACCCGGCGCCTTCGGGTTGATGAAAACGCGTGGATCGCCCGTCAGCGCGGTCGTGCTGAGCGGCAAGGGGTGGCCGTCGGGGTCCACATATCCCATATAAAGCATCTCATCGGGGCCGCTGCAAAATACCAGGTGAATCATATCCCCTTCGATGGTTGCTTCTTTCACCTCCTCTTCCTGCTCCGCTTTCGTGCCTCGACAGTTCGTATCGGCATAAGCCACGGGGGAGAAAAAGCCATATGACTTCGAGGCCCACGCAAAAAGGCTCGGCCTGCCGGACTCGATTGCAGGAGGGAAATCATGCGCGGATTGAAGCTGGACCTGGCTTTGGGCGTAAGCGACAGCGCGCTTGACGGCGTCGGGTCCCGTGACTCCAAGCGAATCATCAGCGCGCGCGGCGAGATAAACCGCAAAAATCCCGCTTTCCAGAGGAAGCCAGCTCGCTTGCCAGTACGATTGGCCCTTGCCTTCCGAAAGAACCTGAAACGGCATAGTGACCTGGGTGTCGCTGAGCCGCATCGGGAAGCGCACGTTAAATTTCAAATCAGAGGCATTGAAAGCAAGCGACATTTGGCCGCTCGAGTAGGACCATTGCCCGTGATAGGCAAGCGTGCTTTTGGCGCTGAAGGCGTAAATGTATGCCTGGCCATTGCCCTCGAATCCCAGAAGAATCGTGGAAGTTGGGCCTGGGTGCTTGCCGCTCGAATCTCTCTCGAACTTATAGACGACTTGCGTCGGTGAGGCAACCTTCCCCAGAGATCCCCGACTGGCTGGCTCGCCCTCCGCTAAGCTCCCCGGACCGTTGCCGCTCGAGCAGGACGCGAGCGCGAGCGTCATCGCGGCAAGCAGGACAACTCCGGGCGCCCTTCGCGCCATCTGCGGGCGCATCTTTCGACTTTCTGTGGGTCCCATTGCAGCGTAGCTCCTTTCTTTTGGATTAGAATTGGGAGGGTCTAAACATATCTGCAACCCTTTCTGATCCCCCGGTGCCAGACGGCCGTAAGGTGAAATCCGGCTTGGCTTCTTGTGGCACGCGAACACCTTCGACTTGCTCCGTGCGCAGCGGCGCCAGCGTGCTCCCCAACGCTTCGACCGCTTCCGTCTTGTTGATCTAAGGGGACGACTGAGCCGAGAAGCTGATGTCATCCAGGGAAAAATCGTTTCCACCCGTGTCCGTGTCCAGGTCGTAGAGGGCCAGCGTCGCGCTGACGCTGGAGCTGGAATTCCAATTAAAGGTGTAATTCTGCCACGCGCCGCCGTTCCCCGGGCTGTTCGCAGGAATGACTCCGGTCCCGACAGGGCTTCCGTTAATCTTCAACTGCAAACGCGCGAAGGAACCGCTCGCGTAGTCCACCTGCGCTCCCCAGAAAGAAAAAGTGTACGTGGTGTTCGGCGTGACGGGCACGACCTCCTGCCAAACCACTGTCGAGGCCGAGTTGGCTCCATTTGCAATAAACATATTTCCCTTGCCGGTCGTGTGGTCGCCCGTATTGTCCCAATCGTCAAAAGCGCCAGGCGCTTGGGAAGGCTTCGGGCCGACCGTGTATGTTCCGGGGTCGGCCACGTTGCCGTAGGTGTATCCCGAGGTAAAGCCCGTATTCCCGGCCTCGAAGTCGCCGTTTATAACCAGGTTAGGGGCCGAGTTTTGAGTGGCGGGCAACCGCCCGGTTGGTGTCGCAGGCGGAGAAGTACTTGTGGAAGCCGTTGGCGATCCGCTTACGGCCACCGCAGAACTGAGCGTGAAGTCCAGCTTGGTCTCCGAGGGCACGCGGATTGACTTGCCGCGGGTCACAGCCTGGACGCCCGCGCCGGCGCCCGCGCCAAGGCCGGCGCCGATCGCCGCGCCTTTTCCTCCGCCAAAGAGTCCTCCCAGCGCTCCGCCGATGGCCGTGCCAGCGCCCACTCGCTCGACGGTCTGCTTGGTGCGCGACGCTCCGTGCACTCCGTAGTCGCCGCTTTCCACCGCAATGCTCGTGCCGTTCACGGTCACGGAAACCAAGCGCAGCTCAAGCGAGGACTTTCCAAAAAAATGCCCCGCCTGGCTGGCGTTGACAAGCCGCACGACGGCTGGCGAGCTCTTGGGAATTACCACGCTGCCGTTCACGACCACATCGGAGTCCACCGACGCGGAGAAATCCTTCCCAGGTTTGTCCCGCCGGGAATCAATGGAATCAATCATCCGAACGGTGATCCCGGTGCCTGCGGGAATGGCAACACCAGCCGGCGCCGGAGCTGGCGTCATTGACGGAGACTCCGCAGGAGCAGCGGCTGCGACCGAGCTCGCGGGAGTCAGGACGCCAACGGTCAGGAAATCCACGGCAAAGCCGTCGCCACCGTCGCCACCTTCATCAATCGCGAGCGTCAGGATATGGTCGGGCGTTAAGACCGAAGGATCAATCCCCACGGTAAAGAAATAGGTTTGCGGTCCGGTCTCGTCGCGCTTATTCAACTGATTGGTGATGGCTTTGTCAGGCTGGCCGTTGACCGTGGCGCTGAATGGCTGATTGAAAGTGGGAAATTGGAAATCATCTGCCGCGATGCCGAGCGTCAATGAACTGACCGTTTGCCCAGCCGGAACGAGACGGCTGTAATCAAGGCGAAAAACTGCCGGCCCTTTTTTGCGCCCGTCATAGCCTGAATAGCCATCGTGCTGAGCGGTCTGATTGCTCCCCACAAAAATTTGATCGGTGTTTGGATATTCGTGGCTGCCGGCGGGGTCGTTATCTCCTGCCTTGAAGGGGAAACTGTGATTGAAAATCTGAGTGGCGACGCTGACCGCGCCCGGGGCGAGCCCTGTCAATTGCGCGCCCGCCGTCGGGTCCACGCCTTGCGGATAGCCAAAACCCACCAAATCCTTGTCCCCGTATGTCGCCACGTTCCCCGAAATGGAAGTCGGTGGCGGTGGTGGCGGCCCTGCTGCGAGCGTGGCAGCCGATGCCGCGGGCGCGGCGGCTTGCGCTGAGAGCGCCGCCTCATTGCCGGCCGGTCCCCTCGGCCAAACGGCGATGAATTTGGGCTGATTCAACTGGGTGGCCGAACCGCTGATGGTCCGAATGGGCGAGCTGTTCCCAACGGCGCCGGGGGCATATACGGAAATGGCTGAGCCGCTGAAATCAGTCATGTAAACATTCCCGGCTGCATCCACTGCCAGGGCGTTGCCGATGTTCCCCACGCCGTTGATTTGCGGTCCCCGAAACGTCCGAATCGGCCTTGCGTCACCAGTTGCCCCAGGCCGATAGACGGTCACGGTCACAAGGCCCGTGGACTGGCCCAGATTTGCAATGTAAAGGTTCCCAACCCCATCGAAGCCGAGAAACGACGACGTATCGAGACCTGTATCCGGCCCTTCAAGCGTGCGGATCGGCGCCACGTTGCCATTCGCGCCCGGAGGATAGATCAACACGCGCATGCCATGGTCTTTCCCGTTCGCCTGCGCTCCGGTGTTCGCTACATAGAGGTTCCCGGCGGTGTCCACCGCCAGGCCCTTCGCGCTGTCTATGCGTGTCGCGCTGCCCGCGATCTTCCGGATGGACTTCACGTCACCGTTCGCGTCTGCGGCAAACACCAAGATTTTGGAATGACCGGGGGTCGTCGCGGATACGCCGGAGCTGGTAGTCTCAGTGTACGAAGAGTACGACTCGCTGACATAGATATTCCCCGCGCCATCTACGGCCAGACACGTCGTGCCAACATCCAGCCCGGTGTTGTCGCCCGAGATTGTCCGAATGGGGCGGGCGTCACCGCTTGCCCCGGGAGCATAGACCGTAACGCTGTTCCCGAAACTGTTTAGGACGTACATATTCCCTTTCGAATCGAACGCTGCGCAATTCGGGCTATTGAGTCCTGTATCGTTTCCCTCGATGACGCGCGACGGGGAGGCGTTCCCGGTGGCATTGGCGCTAAAAACGAGAATCTTGTCGCCCATAAAATTTATGACGTAGATGCCCGGCGATGCAGCGGGCGGCGGCGCTCGG
>JAJYNF010000125.1 GCA_021786455.1 Acidobacteriota bacterium | reverse complement strand
ATTCCGATTCGTTGCCATCGAGCGACGTGGTCCTGACGCATCGGAACTTGAACGACGACACGCTCGAAGGGCTGCGACATCGGTCTATGCCCCTATTCAGCGTGCAGTATCATCCCGAAGCCTCTCCCGGCCCGCACGACTCGGCGTATTTATTCAACCGGTTTGTGAAGATGATGGAGGAATTCAAACAGCACGGGAATACGTGAACGACAGCCCCCTCCCTTTCAGGAGAGGGTGGCCCGGAAGGGCCGCGGGAGGGTGCGGTGAGGCCGACAGCGCGGACAATACGCAGGACGCGAGATTTGCGGAAATCGACCACCGACGGTGAGGAAGCGGCGTGGTGGCTCTTGCGGGATCGTTCTTTGCTTGGTCTCAAGTTTCGCCGGCAGCATCCGCTGGGCCCTTACGTAGTGGATTTCTATTGCCCGGAACGGCGGCTGGCCATTGAATTGGACGGCAGCATTCACGCGCAGCCGAGCCAAGCACGTCGGGACAAAGCGAGGGATAAGATCCTGCAAAGCCAAGGCATTCAAGTCTTGCGGGTTCCAAACGGCATGGTCCTAGAAGACCCCGACGGGTTTGTGAGAAAGATTTTGGCTAATTTGCCCTCACCCGTCCCGCGTCGCGGGACACCCTCTCCCTGAAAGGGAGAGGGCTGTTGCGCCGTGGTCGATTTCGGCGCAAAGCTGGCGGGATCCCCCATCTTCCCAACCCTCGCCCCGTAGGGGAAGAGGGTGGACAGAATGGCCGGGTGAGGGGACGGGGTGAGGCGGAACGGCGTATGCATGTGACGTGGACATTTACGGGCGATGGACTGCTCGCGCTCGCGGGCGGCGCGCTTGCCTTTATTGCCGTGATGATTCAGACGCGCTCTGGATCCCGCGGATTGCAGAAGCAGCTCGACGACGAGAACAGTTCCCAAGATAGCGTGCCCGAATATCGGATGGGAGGGCCGCACTGGACAGACCTCCTAGCGAGTAGCGATGCCCAAACGAACTGATCTTCACAAAATTCTGATCATTGGCTCGGGGCCGATTGTGATTGGCCAGGCGTGCGAGTTCGACTATTCGGGCACGCAGGCGTGCAAGGCTTTAAGGGCGGACGGCTACGAAGTTGTGCTGGTGAATTCAAACCCAGCGACGATCATGACGGATCCGGAATTTGCCGATCGGACTTACGTCGAGCCTCTTACGGCGGACTATTTGGACGCGATCCTAGCTCGTGAAAAGCCAGACGCCGTGTTGCCGACCGTCGGCGGACAGACGGCATTGAATCTGGCGGTGGAGTTGGCCGAGAAGGGAATTCTTGATCGGCACAACGTTCAGTTGATTGGCGCTTCACTCAAGGCCATCAAAATCGCCGAAGACCGGCTCTGGTTCAAGGATGCCATGATAGGAATTGGCCTGGAGGTGCCGCGCAGCGTGCTCGTGAACTCGGTGGAAGCGGCGCAGAAGGCAGCGGAACAGATTGGCTTTCCCTTGATTCTGCGGCCGTCGTTCACCTTGGGCGGCACCGGTTCCGGCATCGCTTATAACCGCGAAGAACTGGCGGAGCGGGTGCGCTTTGGCCTCGATCTGAGCCCGGTGCACGAGGTTCTGGTCGAGGAGTCGGTTCTCGGCTGGAAGGAATTTGAGCTGGAAGTCATGCGCGACCACGCAGACAACGCCGTGGTCATCTGCTCGATTGAAAATCTTGACCCGATGGGCGTCCACACGGGGGATTCGGTGACGGTGGCGCCGCAACAGACGCTCACCGACAAGGAATACCAGCGGATGCGCGACGCGGCGTTCATGGTGATTCGCGCCGTGGGAGTGGAAACGGGAGGCTCCAACATCCAGTTTGCCGTAGAACCCACGACGGGCCGCATGGTGGTGATCGAAATGAACCCGCGGGTCTCGCGGAGTTCGGCCCTGGCGTCGAAAGCCACGGGGTTTCCAATCGCCAAGATTGCGGCGCGGCTTGCGGTGGGCTACCGCCTGGATGAGATCCCAAACGACATTACCCAAAAAACTCCTTCGTGCTTTGAGCCGACGATTGATTACGTGGTCGTGAAAATTCCCAAATGGGCGCTTGAGAAATTTCCCGACGCGGACCCGCGCCTGGGCACGCAAATGAAGTCCGTCGGCGAGGTCATGGCCATCGGCCGAACCTTCAAGGAAGCTTTTATGAAGGGCATGAGGTCTCTCGAAGTAGGGCGAAAACCGCCGAAAGCCCCTGCCGAGCGTGAAGAATTGCTGCGCCGCGCCGCCACGCCGCATCCTGAGCGGCTCTGGTATTTGTTCCATGCCTTCGCGGCGGGAGAAAGCGTGGAGACGCTGGCTGAAATCACCAAGATTGACCCCTGGTTTCTTGACCAGATTCATCAGATGGTCGTGATGCAGGACGAGCTGAAGCGCTTTGACTTGGCTTCCGTGCCGGCTTCGATCCTGCGCGAGGCGAAGCGCATGGGCTTCTCCGATCTGCGCCTGGGCGATTTGTGGAGCGTGTCCGGCGGCGAGGTGCGGAGAAAGCGTTTGGAACTGGGCGCGCGGCCGGTGTTTAAGCGCGTGGATACCTGTTCAGCGGAATTTGAATCCTTTACGCCGTATCTCTATTCAACCTACGAGGAAGAGGATGAGGCGGAGCCGACCCAGCGCAAGAAGATTATCATCCTGGGCAGCGGGCCGAACCGCATCGGGCAGGGCATCGAATTCGATTACTGCTGCGTCCATGCGGCTTACGCGCTCAAGGAGGAAGGCTACGAGACGATTATGGTGAATTGTAATCCCGAGACCGTCTCGACCGACTACGACACTTCCGACCGCCTCTATTTTGAGCCGCTGACGTTTGAAGACGTTATGGCCATCGTGGAGGAAGAAAAACCCGCAGGGATGATTGTCCAGTTTGGCGGGCAAACCCCTCTGAATCTTGCGCGGCCGCTCAAGGCGGCGGGCGTTCCCATCATTGGCACCTCGCCCGAATCTATTGATCTTGCCGAAGACCGAAAACATTTTGGCAAGCTGCTTGAGCGGCTCGGCATTCCGCAGCCGGCGAATGGCGGGGCCATGACCGTGGAGGAAGCGGTCGAGATTGCGCGGCGCATCGGCTTTCCGGTTCTGGTGCGGCCTTCCTACGTGTTGGGCGGGCGGGCCATGATGATTGCTTACGATGAAGCGCATCTGATTGATTACGTCCGCCGAGCCGAGGAACTGGAAGGAGCGTTCCCGATTCTGGTGGACCGTTTTCTTGAAAATGCCATGGAGATTGACGTGGATGCGCTCAGCGACGGGGACGACGTGGTCGTGGCGGGCATCATGCAGCATATCGAGGAAGCCGGCATCCACTCGGGCGACAGTTCCTGCGTGCTTCCGTCGGTGGGCCTCTCCGCGGAGGTGCGGCGGACGCTCACCGAATACACCGTCAGGCTGGCGCGTGAACTGCGCGTGGTTGGGTTGATGAACGCGCAATACGCCATCCAGAACGCCAAGGTGTACGTTCTGGAAGTGAATCCGCGGGCTTCGCGGACTGTCCCTTACGTCAGCAAGGCGACGGGCGTTCCGTTGGCAAAAATCGCGGCGAAGCTGATGGTGGGACAACGGCTTGCCACCTTTGGGCTTACGCCGGAGCTGCCCGCTCGGCATTATTTTGTGAAGTCGCCGGTTTTCCCATTCCAGAAGTTTCCGGGCGCGGATACCGTGCTGGGGCCGGAGATGAAATCTACGGGCGAAGTGATGGGGTCGGGCAGCAGCTTCGGGCTGGCTTTCTTTAAGGCTCAACTGGCGGCGCACCAGGAAATTCCCCTCCATGGGAGGGTTTTCATTTCCGTCAACAACCAGGACAAACCCCAGGCTGTCGCCCTGGCGAGAGAGATGGAAGAACTTGGGTTTAAGCTGGTGGCAACGCGCGGGACGGCTTCGGCGTTGCGGCGCGCGCGCGTAGGCGTGGAAACGGTGTTCAAAGTGGATGAAGGAAGGCCGAACGTCGTGGACTTGGTGAAGAACGGCTCCGTCCATCTCATCATTAACACGCCGCTAGGCCGCGCATCGCGCTTCGACGAGAGGGCCATCCGGCGCGCCGCCGTGCAGTACGGCGTCACTTGCATTACGACCCTGTCGGCGGCGCAAGCGGCGGTCAACGGAATCCGGGCACAACGCGAGAAGGGCATTGAGGTGGTCAGCCTCCAGGAGCTTCACGCCGTAACCCGTCGCGCGAGCCCGGGATCTGCCGATACGATCGCGGCGCCGAGCTCACGGAGTTGAAGATATGACATGCCAACAGACAGTGGATAGGCTGAAGGGAATTTTCGCCCCGGTCGTGACTCCGTTTAACAGGCGGGGCGGACTCGACGAAAGGGCCTTTGTCGCCAATCTGCGGGCCTACCAAGCCATGAGGCTGAGCGGCATCCTGGTGGCGGGCTCGACCGGTGAGGCGCCTTATTTGACAGAGCGTGAACGGCTGCGCTGCCTGACGCTGGCCAGGCGCATCATCCGACCACCCAAGTTGTTGCTCGCCGGAACAGGACTCGAGAGCACGCAAGAGACCATCCGGCTGAGCCGCGAGGCTATTCGCCGCGGGGCCGATGCTCTGCTGATTGTGACGCCAGCGTATTACAAACCACGAATGGATTCAGCGACGCTGGCCGCGCACTATCGGGCCATCGCCGACGCAGTCAGCCGTCCGGTGTTGATTTATTCGATTCCGCAGTTCACCGGTGTGAACATCCGTGTGGATACGATTGCGGCCTTATCCCATCACCCCCGGATCGTCGGCCTGAAGGAAAGCTCTGGGAACCTCGAGTTTATTCGGGACGTTATTCAGGAATCAAAAGCCGGTTTTCGAGTGCTCGTCGGTTCGGCGTTGATCGTGTTAGAAGGATTGAAAGCCGGGGCGGCGGGAGCGGTTTTGGGGCCGGCAGATTACGCTCCAGAACTTTGCCTCGATTTGATCGAAACCTTTGCTGCGGGGAACGAGCAGCGCGCGGCGAGGCTGCAAACGGCTTTGGCGCCCTTGGTGACCAAGATTGCCGCACCCTTTGGTATCGCGGGCATTAAAGCCGCCATGGACTTGCGGGGATACCGAGGCGGCGAGCCGCGGCCGCCTCTGCTGCCGGTGAGTCCAAAGGAACGGAAGGGAATTGCCTCAATCCTCGCGGGCGCGCGGGAAGCCCTCGCTTCTTGAATCGCCGACCGTCTCTTCAGCATCTTTAGAGAGAGCTGTTTTTCTTTTTTCATCGTGCTTGCCGGGTTGTCGAGCCGGTGCGCAGGGTAGGCCGTTCGATGATGTCACAAGATTCGATTCCGTACACCCGGGTGCCCAAGTCGAGCGCGCTCCTACTGGATTATCTCTATCATTTTGACCGGGTGGCGCGGTTTTACGGTGACAATCCGACGGACTTAAACCCAATGAGGGTTCGCGCCCAGCGATTGAGTGAGCTTGCGGATCACCGGCGTGAAATCGCAAACGTACTTTTGCGCCAGAACGAAGCGCTGGGGTGCAGTCCAGAAACCCTCCACAATATCGAGCAGCTCGCGCAACCCGGAACGGTCGCGGTGGTGACGGGCCAACAAGCGGGATTTTTCTCCGGCCCCGCATTCACGCTTTACAAGGCGCTTACAGCTATCAAACTCGCGGACGGGTTGAAGCGGATGGGTCTTCAAGCCGTGCCGATTTTCTGGCTGGCGTCCGAAGACCATGACCTGGCTGAAGTTGCCCATACGACCATTCTAAATGATCAGGATGAACCTATTGAATTGGGCGATGCCGGCGAGTTGCCATCTCCGCAGACCTCCGTGGGGTATGTGCGGCTTTCCGAGGGGGTGGTCTCGACGCTCGATCGGCTGGAGTCACTGCTCCCGCCCGGCGAACCTCGGGAGCGCCTGCTTGGCGATCTTCGTGCTTCCTATCGCCCGCGCGAAACCTGGCATAAGGCCTTTGGCCTTTTTATGACCCGGATATTCACGCGCTGGGGCGTAATCATGCTTGATCCGTTAGACGCGGAGATTCACCGGCTCAGCGCGCCGATGTACCGGGAAGTGCTCGCCCGCGCCGACGAGCTTCGCCGGTCGCTGATGGAGCGATCTCAGGAGTTGGTCCGGGCGGGCTATCATGCACAGGTCCATATAGCGGCCAATTCCACCTTGGTGTTCGTGGAGCGCGATGGCTCGCGCCGCCCCCTTCACCATCGGGATGGGGAAAAGGGAAGCGGCTATTTCGTTAGGGAAGAAGAAAATATCTCCTTGGCAAAGCTTCAGGAAGAGATTTACCGCTCCCCCCTTGCCTTTTCTCCAAACGTCTTGCTCCGGCCCGTGGTTCAGGACTGTCTGCTTCCCACGCTCGCCTACGTGGCAGGGCCTTCCGAGCTGGCTTATTTTGGGCAAGCTCAGGTTCTCTACGAAGCCCTGGGGCGGCCGATGCCGGCCATACTGCCCCGCGCGGCCTTCACCTTGGTGGATGCTCGGTGCCGCCGATTGCTGGCCAAATACCACGTCACGCTGGAGGACGTCTGGCAAGGCGAAGACCATCTGATCCAGAGAATCGGGGCGGCAGGGGTTCCTGAAGGGTGGGTGGAACGATTTGAACAAAACGAGCGGGAACTGGAGCGCATGATGGAGTGTCTCCGCTCCGACGTGGCAACGCTGGACCCGACTCTGCTGGACGCGGTGCGGCACGCCGAGGAAAAGATCAAGTTCCAGATGGAGCGGCTCAAATCGAAAATGGCGCGGGCGGCGTTGGAGCGGTCGGAATTATTGCGGCACCACCAAGAGATTTTACAGCGATGTCTGATGCCTCGCCATGGCTTGCAGGAACGGGAGGTCGCTGGGGTTTACTTCCTAGGCCGAGTGGGTTATGGTCTGCTCGACCACCTCCTGGAACATGTTCGGCTCGAATCCTTCAATCATGAGGTTTTGGACGTGTAGGCATAGACGGTGCTCGCGGCCAGACGTCAATTTGGTATAATGGGCTACCGGGCGTCGGTCAAGGGCAAGACTGCGCTCGCGAATCCGCGTTATCCACATACCCGGCGGGAAATCGAGGAAAGTGGGGAAGATGACGGAACCCAAGGGTCCAGCCCAAACACATCTCCTGAAACTGGAGACCCGGTCTCGGGTTGAGTTTAAGGATATTACCAGCCTGTTGGAGAAACTGATCCAGCAATCGGGTGTGGCAAGCGGCACTTGCGTAGTTTTTGCTCCTCATACCACCGCCGCAATCTTGATCAACGAAAACGACGACCCGCATTTGCAAAGTGATTTTGCCAATTTCCTCGAACAACTTGCGCCGCGCGATCAGAACTACCTTCACAGCGACGGCAACTGCGATGCGCATTTGAAGGCCGCGGTCATTGGCGCTTCTAAGACGCTGATGATTGAAGGGGGCAAGTTGCTTCTGGGGCGATGGCAAGGGATATTTTTTTGCGAGTTTGACGGACCCCGGCGGCGTGAACTCCGCGTCAAGGTCATCCCGGATTGACCAAAACAGGAAAACTCGCCGCTTACCTCCAGTTCCCCTTCTGTGAGTCGAAGTGTAGTTTTTGCAATTTTAGCTCCAGGGTCGGCCGCCCGTCCGAATTCCCAGGCTACGTGAAGGCTTTGATCCGCGAGATGTCCCGCCTCCCGGATATTTATCGGAGAAGCGGAATTCCGACGGATCGGCTGTCGCTTCCAGTGGACACGATATACATCGGTGGCGGGACCCCTTCGTTGCTGGGCAAGGACTTAATGGGCCAGGTCGTCGAGTCGCTGCGGGAGCGGCTGCTTCTAAGCGCGGTGGAAGAGTTTACCTTGGAGCTGACGCCAGGTTCGGCAGACGAAAGCTATCTTCTTTCAGTCCGACGGCTCGGCGTGAACCGTCTAAGCATCGGCGCGCAAGCTTTTAGCGACCGCGAGCTTCGCGCGGTCGGCCGGCTTCATTCTGCTCAGGACACTGTGGCGCAGGTCCTCATGGCCCGACAAGCCGGCTTCAACAATCTTAGCCTTGACCTGATTGCCGGGCTTCCCCTACAGACCGAGGCATCGTGGCGCGAAACTCTTGAGGCTGCGGTCAGGGGCGCGCCGGAGCATATTTCCATTTATCTTTACGAGCTCGATGAAAACAGCCGCCTGGGCAAAGAAGCGATACAGGGTGGGTCACGCTACCGTGCGGCGGACCTTCCGACGGAAGAATTCTCGATTTGGGCTTATGAGTTTGCGCGCGAGCGCCTGGCCACAGTTGGCTACGCGCAATATGAAATTTCCAACTTTGCTTTGTCGGGTTTCGAATCTCGCCATAATCTGAAGTACTGGCAACTTGAGCCCTACTTGGGTTTCGGCGCTGGCGCGCATTCTTACGACGGCGCTAGGAGGTGGTCGAACTGCGCCGACGTGGAAACGTATGCGAGGCGGCTCGAAGATGGCGAATCCCCCATTTCAGAAATTTGCTCTCTTTCTACTAGCCGGCAGGTTGAGGAATTTTTTTTCCTGGGCTTGCGTCGGCGGGAGGGAGTTGAATTAAGGGAGGCGAACGAGCGTTGGGGCGAGGCGCAGGTTAAGCCTTGGGAGGCGACCCTTAACACACTAACAGCGGCCGGCTGGCTGGAGTGGTCGGGGTCACGCCTCCGGCTGGCGCCTCGCGCGCTCCTGGTCTCCAACGAGATTTTTCAGCAATTCATCGAGGTTTGAATTTTTCGAGAGGCCGCAGCAATGAGCGAGCCGATCGTGATTAATTAGAAATGTGACGCCCAACTCACGGTGAAGGTCAGGATTGTTCGGGTCAAGCTGGATGGCTTCCCGGAGGAGCTTCACCGCTTCGTCAAACTGGCCGCGCGACCGAGAGCGGATCCCTCGCTCTACGATCCGTCTCAGACGAAGCCTCGCTTCGGCGGCTTGGAGTGGGGTCGCGAAGCGCAAGCTCTTTGCCCGGATGGCATTCACATCAATTTTCGCTCTTTCGCCCGGGTGAAGGGACAGGAAAACCGTGACCTCATTCTGCCCGGGGCAATCCACATGGAAGTGATGGTCGCCAACGGGCGCTCCTCGCAGCGTCAACTGGCCCGCGGCCTTCGTCTGACCCATGGCCACTCCATCCGCATCCACCTTGCATCCTGGCGCGCCTGCAGGCACCCGGGCCTCGGCAAGCCGCGGTGCGACCTTCCGCTTGGGCAGCGGACTTGCCAGCAACCATGGGCTCAACAAAACGGCGGTGACGACACGCGCCATCGTCCACTTCGCGCGACAAAAACTGGATGGAAGCACCGGGCCATGGTAGCACAGTCGCTCTGTGGGCGCGGCGGCCCGTAAGCTGGCACGCGGCCTCCGCGCCCATGCGCATCCGCCGGGTTCCTGGCTTCCTTGACCGTGCGGGGGATGTAAGCTAGCCTTGATTTTATGGCGCCTTCGCGGCGCGGGGGTGTGCGCTGGATTTTGAGCTGACGGAGGAACAAAAAGAAATTCAGCGTTCCGTTCGCGAATTTGCCGAGCGGGAGATCCGGCCCTATGTTCGGGAGTGGGACGAAGCTGAGCAATTTCCCGCTGATCTGCTTCCTAAACTCGCGGCCCTCGGATGGATGGGGGTAACCTTTCCGCCGGAATACGGCGGTGCCGGCTTGGGCTACGTTGATTACACAATCATCATCGAAGAACTGGCTCGGGTGGACGGCTCCGTCGGCTTACTGGTGGCTGCCCACAATTCTCTGTGCGCAAATCACGTTTTCCTTGCCGGCACGGAAGAGCAGAAGAAAAAGTATCTGATTCCCTTGGCGCGCGGGGAGAAGCTTGGCTGCTGGAGCTTGACTGAACCGGACGCCGGGTCTGATGCCGGCGGCACCCGCACGACCGCCGAACTCCACGGCAACGACTGGGCGCTCAACGGGTCGAAGACCTTTACGACGAATAGCCATTACGCGGGCATTTGCGTGGCCATGGCTGTGACCGACCGAAGCCGAGGCAAGCATGGAATCTCCGCATTTATCATTGAGAGCGGGACGCCGGGCTTTCGTCTGGGGAAGAAAGAATCGAAGCTTGGCATGCGAGCGAGCGATACCGGAGAAGTGATTTTTGAAAATTGCCGGGTCCCGCTGGGGAATTGTCTCGGAGAAATTGGGCATGGTTTTATTGACAGCCTGACGGTTTTGGATCGCGGCCGCATCTCGATTGCGGCGTTGGCGGTGGGCATGGCTCAGGGCGCTTTTGAGGCGGCGATTGAGTACGCGCGCCAGCGGGAACAATTCGGCCAACCCATTGCCCGATTTCAGGCGATTCGATTCAAACTGGCGGACATGGCTACCGAAATTGAAGCCTCGCGTTTACTCACCCGCCGCGCCGCCGCCTTGGCCGATCTGGGCTTGCCCCTAACCCGGGAGAGCGCGATGGCCAAGCTTTTTGCTGGTGAAGCTGCCGTGCGCGTGGCCAACGAGGCGGTTCAAATTCATGGGGGATACGGATTCATCAGGGAATATCCGGTCGAAAAGTACTACCGCGACGTCAAACTCTGCACCATCGGCGAAGGGACCAGCGAGATTCAAAGGTTGGTCATCGCCCGCGAACTTTTGGGCCATGACTAATTCAACGCCGGTTTCCAGCCACGCGCCAATCTCGATAGAGACATGGGCCCGGCTGATTCGCTCGGGCGACCGACGGTCTGTCGCGCAGGCCATCACCGCCATCGAGAATCAGGAGTCACAAGCTACGGATTTACTCAAAGCCCTCTATCCCCATGCGGGTAATGCGTTCGTCATCGGGTTGACCGGAGCGCCCGGAGTGGGCAAGAGTACGTTGCTCGAAAAGTTGGCTCTAGCCTACCGGCGCGAGGGCGCCTCCGTTGGCATCATTGCCTTAGACCCTACCAGCCCTTTTACGGGAGGCGCCATTCTGGGAGATCGCATCCGCATGCAGGCGCTCTCGACTAACGCGGGAGTTTTTATTCGAAGCATGGCCACCCGCGGACAAATCGGTGGCCTCGCCGCCGCGACAGCCGACGCCGTGACCGTTCTGGACACGGCGGGCTTTAACGTGATTCTTACCGAGACCGTGGGCGTCGGTCAGGACGAGGTGGAGATTGCCCGCTTGGCGGACGCCGTCGTCTTGCTTCTCTCGCCGGGATTTGGAGATGAGATCCAGGCTTACAAAGCTGGCGTTATGGAAATCGCCGACGTTCTGGTTGTTAACAAGTCAGATCTGCCCGGTTCAGAACGGGTGGCGGAGCAGTTGGGCGCCTTGCTGACGGCGGCTCAGCGACCGGATTCAAAGAGGCCGGCCCTTGTCAAGGCTGTGGGGACGAGCGGACGGGGTATTCCCGAGTTGCACGCCATCTTGACAGAATTTCAAAAACAGACGACAAGAGAGATTTCGACTTTGCAAAAGCGAGTTCGGACGCGGGCGCGCTTGACGGACTTGCTGCGCCAAAAATTGCTGGCCAAAATGGTTGCGGATACAAAAGAGAGCACGAATTTCGATCAGGGCGTCGAGGAAATCCTGGCGCGGCGGCGCGATCCTTACACGGTGGCGCAGGAGCTTTTATCGGATATCGGCGATGCTCTAGGTTGGGATCGCAGGCCCACGCCTCGCGTTCATCATGTGGCCATCGCGGTGAGCTCGTTGGCGGAAGCGGTTCCTATTTTTGAAACGTTGCTGGGCCGCCGCGGTTCGCCCGCGGAAGCTATAGCGGATCAGCAAGTCCGCATAATTTACTTCCACGGCCAGACATGCCGCATTGAGCTTCTCGAACCCACATCGGAGGAATCTCCTATCGCGCGATTCTTATCCCGACGAGGTCCCGGAATTCATCATGTAGCCCTGACGGTCGAAAACCTGAGTGAGACGCTTGAAAAGCTCGCCAATGAGGGTTTCCGGCTGGTGGATACGGAACCGCGAGCCGGCGCGGGAGGTCGGAAAATCGCCTTCCTTCACCCTCAAAGCACCGCAGGTGTTTTGGTGGAGTTGATGGAAGAACCGGCAGAACAAAATAAACTCAAAGGATGAACCCAAGGAGGTAATGTGACGGTGCAGCTCGGGCAATTTCAAATAGAAGTTCTTTCTGACGGAGGGTTTGGCCTGGATGGCGGCCAGATGTTCGGGGTTGTGCCCAAGGTGATGTGGGAAAAAGAACTTCCGGCTGACGCGCAAAATCGGGTTTATTTAGGGCTGACTTGCTTGCTGGTGAAAGCAGGTCCCAAGAAGGTCCTGATCGAAACCGGCATTGGAGATAAATTCGACGCCAAATTCGCCGACGTTTACGCCGTGGATCGGTCCACAAACTTGCTGGCGGAGCTGGCGCGAGAGGGAGTCAGGCCCGACGAGGTGGATATTGTAATCAACACACATCTTCACTTCGACCATTGCGGATGGAATACTCGTCAGGAAAACGGCAGAACCGTTCCGACTTTTCCCCGGGCCCGGTACTTTATCCAGCGGGGCGAGTGGAATCATGCCCTGCAACCGAGCGAGCGCGACCGAGCCAGTTATCGGAGCGATTTCTTTGTCGATGCCGAGCATCAGACCGATTTTCTCGACGGTGATGCGGAGATTATTCCCGGCATTCAGGTTGAGGTGGTTCCGGGTCATGTGCGAGATTTACAATGCGTCTGGATTGAGTCGGAAGGCGAGTCAGCTTGCTTCATCTCCGATCTGGTTCCAACCACCGCCCACCTCCGCTACCCATGGATTATGGCCTTTGACCTTTACCCATTGGACACTCTGGCCGGTAAAAAGCGCTTGCTGCCAAAGCTGGCAGAACGCGGCTCCTTCGTCATCTTCCCGCATGATCGTCGTACCCCGGTGGCGCGGGTGGCGGAAGTTGCTGGAGAGATTCGGATTCGGACATAAATCGCGGCGGGAGCCGCTAGGCAGCGGAAAAGGAGAGAACGGTGGCGCAAGCGGAAATCGGTATCATTGGCGGCAGCGGCCTTTACAAAATGGCGGGACTCGAACGGGGCCGCCAGGTGTCTATCCCCACACCATTCGGGCGACCTTCCGGCGCTTTTAGGGTCGGCGCGCTGGATGGTCGAAAAGTCGCCTTTCTGGCGCGTCACGGGGCCGGGCACGTCATCTCTCCGTCCGAAATAAATTTCCGGGCCAACATTTATGGCTTCAAGAAATTGGGGGTCCAAAGAATTCTATCCGTCAGCGCCGTCGGTTCTTTGCGAGAGGATCTTCGCCCGGGCGAGATGGTTCTCCCGTTGCAATTCTTCGACCGCACGCGCCAACGAGCTTCAACGTTTTTCGGCAGCGGCGTCGTCGCGCACATCGGCTTTGCCGAGCCCATTTGCCCGGAGGTCGCCGAGGCGCTTGCTTTCGGTTGCCAGGAATCGGGTGTGGCTTTCCACCGCGGAGGAACGTATGTTTGCATGGAAGGCCCAGCCTTTTCCACGCTCGCCGAGTCGAACGCCTACCGAGCCTGGGGAATGGACGTTATCGGTATGACCAATCTGCAGGAAGCGAAGCTCGCTCGCGAAGCGGAAATATGTTACGCCACGCTGGCCATGGTTACGGATTATGACTGCTGGCACTCGGATCACGAGGCGGTGACGGTGACGCAGGTGATCGAATGCTTGAACCGGAACGTCGAAAACGCCAGGCGAATTCTCCGCTTTGCCACGCGCGCGCTGCCGAAAGAAAGGCGCTGCCGATGCGGCCAGGCCCTTGCGCATGCGATCCTAACGGATCCCAAGAAAATCCCAACCCGAACACGAAAGAAGTTAGAATTACTGATTGGCAAATACTTAAGCTCGATCAAATAGAAAGAAAGTAGAAATCCTTGCGGGGTAAAGGCGCAGCAGCATGGGCGTGATGGTTGTCGGCTCGGTGGCCTTCGATTCAATTCGCACTCCGTACGGCGAGGCCGAAGATATCCTGGGGGGTTCAGCGACCTATTTTTCTGTGGCTGCAAGCTGGTTTGCGCCCGTTCGCGTTGTGGCGGTGGTTGGGGAGGATTTTGAGGACCGGCATCTGCAGGTCTTTCAATCCCGCGCCATTGATACCGCTGGCATCGAGCGCGCGCCGGGCCGCACGTTCCGTTGGCGGGGCGAGTACTCTCAGGATATGAATGAAGCCCGAACGCTGGAGACGCAACTCAACGTGTTCGAGCAGTTCCAGCCTAAAATCCCCCCCAGCCACGCCTCCACGGAATTTTTGTTTCTCGGCAATATACATCCCGCCTTGCAGCTCCACGTTCGCCGGCAGTTGCCCGGAGCCACGTTGGTGGCCGCCGACTCGATGAATTTTTGGATTGTTAAGACGCCCCGCGAACTCGCCCAAACGCTCAAGGCAGTGGACGTGTTAATCATTAATGAAGGCGAGGCCAAGATGCTCTCCGGAAGGCAGAACCTTCGCCAAGCCGCGCGCGCGATTCAGGCGATGGGGCCGCGAAAGTTAGTGGTGAAACGGGGCGAGTATGGCGTCGCTTTATTCAACGACGGCGATGCCTTCTCAGCTCCGGCTTTTTTGCTCGATGAGTTCAAAGATCCCACCGGCGCGGGAGACACTTTTGCGGGCGGCTTTATGGGGCATCTGGCTCGCAGCAAGGACTTGTCCGATGCGAATATGCGTCGAGCCGTGGTTTACGGATCGGTGATGGCAAGTTTCGCCGTCGAGGATTTCGGTCTGCGGCGGCTTTTGGCCCTGACCGCCGAGGATATTGAAAGCCGAGTCCACCAATTCATCCGCCTAACTCATTTTGATGTTTAAGTCGGACGCTACTCCGCCTCCGCGAGCCGCTTCCCTTACGCTCCGAATCGTCCTGGCAATCTGGATATTTCTTTTGGCGCTCTCGGCGGGCGCCTTGACGGTTTTTTATCGTCTCGGGGTGACGGACATTTATGGCGACGCCCTTGCGCATATGGAAGGAGCGCGGCGCATTTTCGATTCGATGACGCCCGGCTATCCCGAAATTGGCACGGTGTGGCTTCCCCTGTTTCACCTGATTGTTTCCCCGCTCGCGACCAATGATTTCCTATGGCGGTCGGGGCTTGCGGGCAGCTTGGTTTCGATGGCCTGCTTTGTCGGCGCCGCGTGGATTCTGTTTCGGTTGGCGCTGGAGATGAATGGAAGCCTCGCAGCCGCCGGCGTGGCCCTCGCCGGATTTGCTCTCTGTCCCAGCATGCTTTACCTCGCCAGCATGCCGATGACGGAGCCCATGGCAATTTTTTGGGCTGTGTTGACCGTGTATGGCCTTTTCAGGTATCAACAAAGCGGAGTTCCCCGCACTTTGGTGCTCGCCGGGTTGGCGGCGTTCGCGGGCACGCTCACTCGTTATGATGAGTGGTACGCGCTGCCCTTCGCTGCCGTGTTTGTGTTTTTGGGACGGCCAGGACCGTGGCGCGAGCGGTTGCGTCGCACGGCGCTCTTCTCCCTGATCACGGGGGCGGGTCCGGTGTTGTGGTTTCTGCACAACGCTTACCGGTACGGTAACCCCCTAGAGTTTTATTATGGGCCGTCTTCTGCTCGGGCCATCTACGCCCATCAGCTTGCCACGACAGGTTTTCGATACCCCACGGACGGCAGCATGGTTATTTCTGCCCGCTACTACCTGGAAGACGTTCGGTTGGTTGTCGGGCCGTGGGCGATGGAGTTGGCCGTTTTGGGTTTGGTGGCGTTTTTGGCCGACCGCCCGAATCGCCTGCGGCGGTCAGCGGGATTATTGCTTCTCGTGGCCCTGCCGTTCTATGTCCAAGCCATGGCTCACGCGGCCATTCCACTTTACGTTCCCACGCTGTTCCCGTTCACGTACTATAATTTGCGCTACGGACTGGAATTAGCTCCCGCTCTGGCGCTGCTCCCTTCGTTTGTAATCTCATCGAGCTTCACCGCGCGCGCCCGGCGCCTCTTAGCCGTGGGTTTGGTCGTGCTCATGACATGGCAGGACATTGGGCAGATACGTCCTGGACTAAAAGCTTTGCCCATTGTCCGCGAAAGCATTCTCAATACACCCTGCAAAGCGCCGATGGAAGTTGCGGCGATGAAATTTCTGCGCCGCCACTATCGAGGGGGCAGGATTTTAATGGCCTCGGGCAAATGGCCGTGCGTGGCGCCGCGGGTGGGAATTGATTACCGCAATATTCTTACCCAAAATAACCGGCGCTATTGGCGTCGGCTCACGACGCACCCAGGAAGATGGGTGGAATGGGTCGTCTGCCGAAGCGGCGATGCTGTCTGCCGCCTCCGGCGGGCTTACCCGCGGGCCTTCCGAAATTTCTCTCGCGCGCTTC
>JAJYNF010000214.1 GCA_021786455.1 Acidobacteriota bacterium | reverse complement strand
CGAGCGGCGAGCCACCTCGACAACTGGCCGCTTTTGCCAAGGTCTGGCTGAAACCGGGAGAAACGAAGCCAGTGAAACTTGTTCTGAACGGCAGGTCATTTTCCTACTATAGCGTGGCGGCGCGGCGTTGGATTTCGCCTGCCGGTCAATACCGCGTTTATGTGGGGACGTCTTCGCGCGATCTTCCGCTTGAAGGCAGCGTCACGCTTGAGCCGCGCCGTTAAATCCAAAGCCAAGCCTTCCCGGCAGTTACCCGGAGGCTGCCAAGCGGGACGAACCCATTTGATCGGCGGAGTCGAGCGCGGTCGCTCGATAGAACCGTCTCTTTAAGGATTCCGATGGGTTACGTTAAAATGCATCTTTAGATCCCAAGTCCAGAAGCGAGCGCCTATGAACCCTTCTCAGGATACCTTGCGAGCTTTTGCGCCGCGACATTCCTTTTTTGTGGGCATTGATTCCGACGGCTGCGTATTTGACACCATGGAGATTAAGCACAAGGAGTGTTTTATCCCAGCCTTCATTCAGGACTGGAAGTTGCAAGCTATTTCGAAGTACGCGCGGAGCGCATGGGAGTTTGTTAATTTGTATTCCAAATGGCGGGGCGTGAATCGTTTTCCGGCGCTCACCCGGACGCTGAATCTGCTGCGCGAATGGCCGGAACCGATGCGGCGCGCGGTTGAGATCCCGCCTGTGCCCTCGCTGGAGGCTTGGATCGCTTCCGGCCAGCCGCTCGGCAATCCCTCGCTCGAAGCTCAAGTAAACCGCACGAATGACCCGGTGCTCCGCCGCGCTTTGGAATGGAGCCAAGACGTGAACCGCCGCATCGCAGAAATGGTCGAGGGCGTTCCTCCATTCCCGTATTTCCGCGAGTGCGCGGAACACTTAGCCGAGCGTGCGGACCTCATCTGCGTCTCCCAGACACCGGGGGAAGCGCTGGAACGCGAGTGGCAGGAACACGGGATCGCCCGCTACGCGGCGGTCATCGCAGGGCAGGAGATGGGAAGCAAAAAGGAGCACCTCCGTCTGGCCGCTGGGGGCAAGTACGAAAACGGCCACATCTTAATGATTGGTGACGCCCCTGGCGATCTCGAGGCCGCCCGCGCGAACGGCGCCCTTTTTTTCCCTATCAATCCCGGCCATGAGGAAGACTCCTGGCAAGGACTGTATGAGGAGGGATTAGACCGATTTTTCCAACAGACCTATGCCGGCGACTACCAGGCCGATCTCATCGCGGAGTTCGAAAAGCTCTTGCCGGAGAAGCCGCCATGGCAGTGAAACTCATTGTTGCGCGGGCGGAAATTCCACCTTGGGCACCGCCTGCGCCGTCGGTGCGGCTGAAAAGTAATCGTTCTCGCGCGGGAATCCCGCCAATGAGGCGACCAGATTGTTGGGAAATAGGCCGATATAAGTGTTATAAGCCCTGACCGCTTCATCGTATCGCCGCCGCTCGACGGCGATGCGGTTTTCCGTTCCTTCCAACTGGTCCTGCAATTCCAGGAAATTTTCGTTGGCTTTGAGGTTTGGATAGGCTTCGGCCACCATCAGGAGCCGTCCCAACGCGCCATCGAGTTGCGAATTGGCGGCGACACGGTCCTGCGGGGTGCGGGCCGCGATCAACGCTTCGCGCGCCCGGGTGACGGAATCGAACACGGTCTGCTCGTGCGCGGCGTAACCTTCCACCGTATTGACCAAGTTGGGGATCAGGTCTGCGCGGCGCTCAATGACGACGTTCACCTGCGCCCACGCGGCGCGAATGGTTTCGCGCTTGGTGACCATGTCGTTACGTCGGGTGACGTACATGCTGGCCAGGATAACAGCTAGGAGTGCCAGCGCAATCGCAATCCGCCGGAATTTAGTCATCGCTTTCCTCCGAACTTCCCCATTTGGTGAGATTCTCCAAGCGCTTCCGCGGTTGGGTGTGAGTCAACTCGATTGTTGCCCTGGGGGCGCCGACTCTTGGCGCAAAGCGTCCGCTGCCCGCTGAGCGTTTTCAACATAAGCCACCCATACGGAACGAACATCCACGCTCTTCTCTTTGCGTTTCCTTTCCCGAACATCCCAAATCACATGGAACGGAGAGGCATCGAATCCGAGACGGGCCGCCAACCGGTCCACCACCTCGCGGGAACTTTTTGGAGGCTGCTCGCCGAGAACCAGTAGCGCGTTGCGAAAAAGAGTCATGAAAGAACTGGCGGAGGCCGTCATCAGCCGCATCAGATTTTTTGCCTTTAGGCCCGCCGCCAAAGACCCCTGGCGCAGCCGGACGATGTTGACCACCAATTCCCGCTCTACGGCCGACCGGTAAAGCTTCATTGGCACCTCGAAAGACGCAAATAGGTCTTCGCCGTAAAGCAGCTTCCGTTTCGATTTAATGTCCAGGAATTCAATCGGGAAAACTCCGGCCATTGCTTGCAATTCATCGCGGCCGAAGAGGAGCGGAGCCGGATGCCCTTTCTTTACCCACCAACGCGAAGCGGACGAGACTCTTTCCATCTCACTTCCGTCGAGCCGTTTGAGCACGCACAACACGTTCAAGTCGGAATAGGATTCGTGGAATTCCTCCCCCGCGGCCGAGCCGTAAAGCACCACCGCCTCCAGGTTGGGACCCGAGGCCGAAGTCAGCTTCTCCACCAGCTCTTGCAGGAGTTTCTCTTTATTCATGGCTCCTCATGCAGATGCTCCACGTAAGATGCGCCAGCGCCTCTCCGCCGCGCCGGCCATTCTTCACCAGCCACCGCCCGCTCCGCCACCGCCCGAAATCCCGCCCCCAAAGCCGCCGAACCCGCCACCGCCTCCAAACCCGCCACCGCCCATCCCTCCAAACCCTCCCCCGCCGAATCCGCCGCCACCTGCCGCAGAGACAGCAT
>JAJYNF010000281.1 GCA_021786455.1 Acidobacteriota bacterium | reverse complement strand
CCGGTAGATATGGCCCAGCGCGAAATGCGCGAGCACATCCCGCGGATTAAGATAAATTGTCCGCCCGAGAGAGGCCATCGCCTCCTCGATTCGGTCCTGCTCCTGAAGAATGGTTGCCCGGATGTAATGCAACGTCGGATCAAGCTTGGCGACAGCAAGCGCACGGTCGCACCACGCAAGGGCGTGGTCGAGCTGGCCCCGATCGGCGTAAGCGCGTGCCAGACGCGCCATGCGCTCGGCAGGCGCTGCCTCCGGAAGATCGGCCTCGTTGCCGCCTGCCGGTCTTTGCTTCAAAGGGGCACACTGGTTTTTCCCGCGAGATGTTTCGGTTTTCCCATTAGCCGGGCCACCGGCGAAATCCAAGTGAGATACGGCCGTCACAGCAGGTTGCGCGGGCGTCGAGGCCGTCAGGGCTTTTTCCGCCGGCTGCGCTGCTCCCTTCTTCCTGTATAAGACAGCGCCATCGAATCTGACCGCGTCGAACTCCGAGAATGGGATAAGTGAGTTCTCCGCCGCTCCGACAACAAGCCAACCGCCCTCGTTCAGGCAACGATGGAGTTCAGCAATCGCTTTGACCGCTGATCGAGGCGCGAAATACATCAGGACATTGCGGCAAAAGATCAAATCCATTCCCGCGATATCGGCGCAGGGCCAGGAAAGGCCAACCTGCGCCAGGTTAAGGTAGGAAAACCTGACGCAATTTCGGATGCAATCGGCAACGCGGAAGCGGCCCCCGTCCAACTTCTCAAAATAGTTTTCCGGCGCGCCAGGGGGAGTTTCCCGAAACGACCAACGACCGTACTCACCCCGTGCCGCGCATCCAAGGGAACGCAGGTTCACATCGGTGGCCAGAATGGTTACATCCCAATCTTGAAAGCAGGGCAAAAGCCGGTGAAGCTGAATCGCCAACGAGTATGGCTCCTCGCCTGACGCGCAGCCCGCGCTCCAGAAGCGAAGCCGCCGCTTGGAATTTGGCCGCGAGCGGAGCAACTCCGGGAGAATCCCCGTTTCGAGAGCATCCCAAATTGACCTTTCCCGGAAAAAATAGGTGTCACTGACGGTCAAGTGGCTGGCCAGCGCTCTCATCGTAGGACGAGGTACTGGCCTTGAAAGAAGCTGAGCGGCTAAGGATGCGGCGTCGGTATAACCTAACTCTTGCGCTGCGCGTGCCACGCCGCGGTTAAGGTCTGGCCAGCGTTCGGGCGGGAAGTGCAGTCCCAATTCGCGCGCAACAAATCCGCTCAGAGGGAACAGGAGCACTTCGGATAACCCATTAAACTTGGGCGTGGATGGCATTTTCCACCCGTGCCTCTTCCTCGAGGGAAAGCAAGGTGTCGAGGTCGTAGATGAACGTCATTCCGTCGGCAAGCTGTACGACGCCCCGCAGATACTCCAAACCGGGTAAAACGGACACTGGATTAATAATTTCTGCCTCGGGACGCTCCGTCACTTGCGTGACGGCGTCAGCGAGAAGAGCCACTGCGCGTCTAGCCGTCTGGGCAAGGATGAGCCGGTCGTCCAGCGCGGGTGGGCTGTCGGGAAGGCCAAAGCGCTTTTTCAGGTTGATCACGGGAATAATTTCACCCCGAACGTTGACGGCGCCAAGAACGATATCCGGTGCTTTGGGCAAGGGTGTAATTTCAACCGCGTGCAATACCCTTACGACCCTGGAAATCTCAAGCGCGTACCTTTGCCCGTGCAGCGTAAAAACCACCAGCCGCACAACCGGGTCAATAACACCTGCGTTCCCCACGCTTCCCCGCTCTTCTGCTCTTCCATTCACAAGAAAACCTTCTCTCGGATTCATCGGCGATGCTCGGCATGAGGCCGAGGCCGCTCAGATTGAGTTACCGCTTATCAATTTGCTCCGCTCTGACAACCTCCTGAGTTTGGGCTCTTTTCCCGCCTGGTATGTATATCGGCTTCTCAGGCGCGGCCCTTGAGGCGGAAAATCATGCATAGGGTGTTCTGAAAGGTTGCAAGAAGTCTTCAGAAACGACAACCGAGGTCTCTGCCCGCCCATTGCCTTATAATGAGCTGTCGCGTTTCGCGGAGGAAATCCGATGCAGCTCCCTGAATTCCGAAATGAGCCTCTGTGCCATTTCAAAGAAAACCAAGCCGAGTTCCGGCAAATGAATCAAGCGATTAAGCAGGTTCACTCCGAGCTCGGGCGAGAATACCCGCTGATCGTCAACGGTGAGAAGATTCATACGCGGGAGCAGTTTGATTCCTTCAATCCGGCCAGACTCAACGAGCGGGTCGGAATTTTTGCCAAAGCGACCCCAGAACTTGCCGACCGAGCAATTCACGCCGCCAATGAGACCTTCGAGAGTTGGAAGCGAACTTCGGCTGAGCACCGCGCGGGATTACTGCACAGGACCGCGCAGATTTTGCGCGCGAGGAAATATGAATTGGCGGCGTGGGAAGTATTTGAAGTCGGGAAACCATGGGCGGAAGCGGATGCCGACGTTGCGGAAGCAATTGATTTTTGCGAGTTCTACGCGCGAGAAATCTTGCGCCTTGACGCGCCCCCGCCTCTCGTCCCCGTTCCCGGGGAAAAAAACGCCTTGACGTACATTCCCCTCGGGGCGGGCGTGGTGATTTCTCCTTGGAACTTCCCGCTGGCCATTTTGGCGGGCATGACCACGGCGGCCATCGTCGCCGGAAACACGGTCGTGCTCAAACCCTCGAGCGATTCACCGACGGTGGGCTACCAGTTCTACCTGGCGCTCGAAGAGGCTGGAATGCCGGCCGGCGTTGTGAATTTCCTGCCTGGGGCGGGGTCGAGCGTGGGAGACCCCTTGGCCGCGCATCCGCGAACCCGCTTCGTGGCGTTTACCGGCTCCAAGCAGGTTGGGCTGCGTATCAATGAGATAGCCGCCCGGCCGGCTGCCGGCCAAATTTGGATTA
>JAJYNF010000197.1 GCA_021786455.1 Acidobacteriota bacterium | reverse complement strand
AACGTAGGCGACATCGTATTTCGGATTAAGAGCAATAGCATTTTTCAGCGCCCGCTCAGCATTTTCCGGACGAAATGCAATGAAGTAGCTTAGACCTAACCCTAGCCAAAGCTGCGGGACATCGGGACGGTATCTCAACGCCGTCTCATAAACGTAAATTGCAGGTTTGGGCGTGAGATGTTTTAGAAAAACCATTCCGAGCCAAAAGTACGAGTCCGGATCGGCGGGCCGAAGCTCGATCGCCTCTTGAAACTCGTTCGAAGCCCTCCTTGGGTCATCGAGCGCATAATAAATGGAGCCCAGGAGATTATGAAAGGCGGCATCGGGCGCCTGTAAGCTTCGGATGGCTTCCAATTCACTCGCTGCTTCTTGGTAACGTCCACTCTCGAATTGTGATTCCGATTTCTTGAAGGCGAGTTGATACAGCAACGATGAGAGTTCAGGATCCCCTCGCACAAGGTCAACAGCCAACCCAGGCTCGCCGTTATCCGCCCACAGCAACGCGATGTCCTTGCGTGCTTTGGAACCTAGTGAACCAGATTTCTCCCAGGCGTCGATCAAAGATTCCGCCTCTTGTTTCTTGCCGTCGCTCACCTCTGCGCCAATTAAAGCTAATGTCACCGCTTCGTTCTGAGGGGCGAGCCGGTGCGCTTTCCTTAGGTAATTTGATGCTTCTTCGAACTTTTTCTGTCGGCCATAAATCAGTCCAATATTATACAGAGCCGCAAAATCTTCAGGATCAATTGTGGCGGCGGCAAGGAACTGCTTCAGTGCTGCATCCTCTTGCTTCAGGGCCAGCAAGGCGCTGCCCATGTTGGCTCGCGCCGGTTCATACTTTGGATTCATCAGTGCCGCCTGCTTGAACGCCGCAAGCGCTTGACCATACTTCTTCTCATCCATGAGGCACAGACCGAGTATGTTGGAGGCCATGTAGGAGGCTCGATCGCGAGTTAAGATCGACGGGTCAACTGCAAGCGCTACCTTGAACTCCTGGATGGCAACTGCATCCTGGTGCAATCCAAGAAGGAGGATGCCAAGGTTGAGGCGAGCGGAAGCGTACCTTGGATTGAGCTCAATAGCCTTCTCGAAAGACTTCCTTGCAGCATCGTACTTGCCCGTGCCAGTCTGGCAGACTCCCAGCAGGTTATATGCTTCCGATGAGCCGGGTTCCTTGATGAGAACGCTTTTTATCAGCTCCTCGGCTGCGGAATAGTCATTCGCGCGGATCTTCCGTCTCGCAACTTCCAGGAGCCCCTCCGTTGGACCGGCCGCTGCGGTCAAAAGCCGACAAGGAAGCAGGATGGGTCCAAAAAGAAGCAGAGTGCCGATGACCACTCTTCCAAGCTTCAACATGGCCCGATTATATCGAGTCGGCGTGGGCGTGGGCAACTGGGGAATGCGCTGGGCTTGACCACTCACCGGAAACATCTAAGGGCTTTCTCCTCAGTGCTCGCGACGGAAATGGGCGGCCCCAGAGGGCCGCCCGCATTTTCAGCAAACCGTATTGGGATTGCGTCAGAAATGGAGTTTCAACGCAAACTGGATCTGTCGCGGATTGTACCCGCCAGCAAGGCCAGTAATAGTACCCTCGCCGCAGAATCCACCGCAGATGAAAGCATTCGGGTTGCCGAAGTCAACGTTGTTCGGGAGGTTGAAAAACTCCGCCCGAAATTGTAGGTATCCAGATTCGCTAAACCTGAAATTCTTCAAGGCCGCAAAGTCCCAGTCCTGGAAGTGGGGGCCGTACAAAATGTTGTATCCCGAGTTCCCAAAGACGTTGGTGGGTGGAGACACAAAGCACTGCCAGTTAAACCAGCGGTTGATCGTTGGGTCAGGAACGCTCCCGTTGCAAATGCGGTTCGGCGCATTGCCCATACCGTTGTCCAGGGTGCTGGTAATGCCAGGTGTGAACGGGAATCCCGATCGATAGGTAGTGATGCCGCTGACTTCCCAGCCACCAAGAGCAGAATTCGTCACGCCTTTCCAAGCCTTACCCCAACGCCGGCCCTGTCCAAAAGGTAATTCATAAATGTAACTCACCGACAGTGTTTGCAAGGGGCCATAAGGCGACTTATTCCTCATGTACTGATCCGGATTGGTATAGTTGCCGCCCACGTTGAAGGCGTGCGACCAGGTGTAAGCGGCGAGGAACGAGAGGCCGGACGAAAAACGCTTCTGAAGTTTGAGTTGCAAGGAGTGGTACGTCGAGCTGCCGGAGTTAGTGATTTTGCTGATGACCGTCATGTTCGGGTCCACTGAATAGTAGGGTCGGGCTTCCTGTAAAGGTAATCCCGTCGCTGTTACGACGCCTGGTTCAGGATAGTTGCCAGGCAGGTCTACTTGAATATGGTTTCCGGAGTTGCCCACATAAGCCGCGTCCAGGAGGAGGGTCGGTGTGATCGATCTCTGAATATCCAAGGACCATTGGTAGATACGGGGCATTGGGAGATTGGGGTCCAACCAGTAGGTAGGGTCGGCTGAAATAAAAGTACCGGGAGGGGCGCCGGGCCGTGTTGCCACGGGAGGGGGAAGGGGCAGACCTTCGCTGAGCACGGGATCCGAGGGACTAATCGTCAAGCTGTTGGCAGGAGTAAGCGTCTGACCGATGACTTTTGGGAATTGGTATCCTTCGAGGAAGCCTTGCTGTTCCGGGGTATAGGAGATGCCAAAGCCACTGCGGATGGCGGTCTTGCCACGGTCAGGGCTGTAGGCGAAGCCAATGCGTGGCCCCCAATCGTTCCTGTCCGGCTGGATACCACCGTCACAGCTTATCGCAACGCAGAGTTGCAGCATATTCCCGGTGGCCGGATCGAATTGGGAAGCGTAACGTGTATGCGCATCTGGAGCGTAGTAGTCGTAACGGAGGCCGAGATTGAGGGTCAGCTTTTCGTTGACTCTAAAATCATCCTGGCCATAGAAGAAGAGTTGCTTGGTGCGCCAGTCAGGATCGAGCTTCTCGCCTTGGCGCTCCGCGGACTCGTAACGACCAAGCAGGAAGCTGGCGATTCCCGAGCCGGTCCCCGAAGCTCCCAAATCGCTTGTGAATCGTTGGTCAAAATCAAATTCACCGATGGAATTCGGCGTCTGGAAAAGGCTGCCACTGAGGTGACGGAGATCCGTACCGACCTTGAAGGTGTGCCTGCCCCGAATGAACGTGGCGTTGTCCACCAATTGAAAGTCGGTGTCGTGACGCCGGGTAGGAGCATAGGGACTGGCGCCCAAAGAGTTAAAGCCAGCGATGGTAATGCGGGGCAAACCGCTGCAGAACTGGCAGAAGTTATTGATGCCCGGAATACCGACTTGATCGGAGGTGTTCTGGGTCGTGAACGCACCCCAGTTGGTTCGTACCCGGTTGATCCCGAAGCGGAACTCATTGATCGTCCGCGAATTGAACGTGTGCGTCTCACTGATAACGGCGTTCTGGTTATGAGTGTCGGACAAAGCGGCGATGAATGGGTCGCCGCCGATTACGGTCCCGAGGAAGGGGGGGTTGCTGAGTACCGCCTGTAGGAAGCTGTAACGCGCGAAGAATTGGTCCTTGTCGCCGATCCGGTAGTCAACCCGACCGTCCGTAGTATTGATGTCATGAGAAACAGAGTTGCTACCGTAATAATTTGCTTGGCCAATCGGGACCGTGAGGTTTGGCGCGGGAAGCAGAGCCATCACTTTTGCTGCCGCCGGCTCGATGAGGCTCGGAGGGATCGTATTGTTAGCGAACGGTAGCGGGTGACCCGTGGTCGGATCAATGTTGTACGGATTGTAAATCGTGGGATTTCCCGTTTCTGTAAAGATCCCCTGCCGCTGCAGCATGGTCGGGAGAGTTTCAAACTCTGATTCTCCTTGGCGGCTTCGGTAGCCTTCATAGTCGGCAAAGAAAAAGACCCGGCCTTTCTTAATGGGCCCTCCCAGGTTGCCTCCGAACTGGTTCTGCTGAAAACGGGGAATCTTCGCTCCTGCTTCGTTGGTAAAGAAGTCGCTTGCGTCGAGTTTCGAATTCCGCAGGAATTCGTAGGCCTCGCCGTGGAACTGGTTGGTTCCTGACTTTATTGCCACCTGAACCTCAGCGCCGGCGGCGTGGCCGTATTCAGCCGAGTAGTTGTTGGTTGTTACCTTAAACTCCTGAATGGCGTCAATCGAAGGGCTCACAGTAAGAAAATTGAAGTAATTTTCGTTATCGCTAATTCCGTCGATCGCCCACTCATTCATGTCCGTCCCCATCCCATTCACATTCGTGTCTGAAATTGCCTGGGGATTGTCCGGGTTGAAGTTGCCTCCCAGGCTGTAGTAATTCGGCACGGCGCCGGTATCCAGGTTGACGAGTTGGGCGAAGCCACGGACATTCAGAGGGAGTGTCCGGATGTCTCGCGCCGTGATTACTTGCGATCCCCCGGAGGTCTGGGTTCTGACCATCGGAGACCGGCCAGAAACCTGGATACTCTGAGTAGTAGCGCCCACCTCCAGGGTCACGTCAACAGGAATCTTCTGGTCAACCTGAAGCAAAATGCCTGTGCGAATGCTCTTGCGGAAGCCCGCCTTCTCGACGATCACTTCATAACTGCCAGGAATCAGAGTTGGAACGACGTAAGCTCCAATGCTGTTCGTCCTTGAAATCTCGCTGACCCCTGTCGCCAAGTTCGTAATGGTTACCTTGGCGTTTGGCACAACGGCACCCGAAGAATCTCTCACTGTAACCAAAATGGTCCCTGTGGTCATTTGAGCCCACCCAATATCCGCGCTCATGCTCAGGACCACTCCAATAAAGGCGAGCGCTACAATTCGGCGGCGCCCACGACGCTTCCACAACGCCGCTGTTTTCGTCAAAGACCGTGACCCATTGTCTCGTTGCCGAATGAAAGGCACCATGAAATTTTCACCTCCTCATTGACCTAAAGACCCGACGTGCCAGAGTTTTTCAGTCCCCAGAAATCCTACTCGGCAGATTCAATCATATAAAATAATGCATGTCAAGAGAAAAATTTACTAAAACTGACTGTATATACATTATTCGTTCATAAATTCTATTGACATCCGATTCCACATAACCTTAAGTTAGTGACGTTGTGACCGGGAGCCAGCGGTTTCCCGCTGGCCAACAGTTTTAATCGAGGTTCTGCAATTGGGCATCGAAGGGATGAAAATTCACCGGCCCATCCGACTTGACTTCTCCACGGGCACGCTCTTGGGGACTTCGGTACAGGAAACAGTGCGGACGGTCCGAGATATGAAGGGTTACTTCCGCGACGAGGCTGCTCGAAAAAACCTCGATCCGGAAACCGTCGTCTATCGCGTCCAGGCAATTCTCCCCTTCCAGGAAGGAGAAGAAGGGGGGTTATTCTTCGGAACGACGTTCATTCAGCCTGGCATGGTCGGGGACGAGTATTTCATGACCAAGGGGCATTTTCACCTCAACCGAAATCGAAGCGAGTACTACATCACGATGGCCGGCGCCGGCGCTTTGATTCTAATGGATGAAGACCGGCGAACCGTTTTCGAGCCGATGAGTCCGGGTACGGTCCATTACATTCCGTTCAACCGAGCCCATCGGGTAAGCAATATTGGCGACACAGTGCTGACGGTTCTGGCCTGCTGGCCGAGCGACGCCGGGCACGATTACAATGAGATTTCATCAAAGGGATTTGGAGGCAGGCTTCGAAAAATCAACGGCCTCGCCGCCCTGGTGGAGGGGTTATGAAGGCACTGGCAGTGGACCTTGGGGGAAGTCATGCGACCTGCGCCTTGGTGGAAGATCGAAAGATCGTCCGCGCGCACACTCTGGCGGCGGAAGGATCAAGGGGCTTGGCTAGCGCGCTTCCACTTCTGGCCGACGAGTTGCGGGCAGTTATGAACGAGGCCGGATGCAGGACGCCGGAGTGCGCGGGACTAGCATTTTGTTTTTGCGGCCTCGTAAACCACGCTAACGCCAAGGTCATTTCGACCAACGCCAAATACGACGATGCCCCGTCACTCGACCTGAAAGCATGGTGTGAAAAATCGCTGGGCGTTCCCTTCAAAATTGAGAACGATGCGCGCATGGCGCTTTTGGGCGAACGGTACGCGGGGGCAGCGCAAGGCTTTGACGATGTGGTGATGGTCACCCTGGGCACAGGAATCGGAGGCGCGGCGATGATTCAGGGGCGACCCTTGCGCGGCCAGCATGCGCAGGCAGGATGTCTAGGCGGCCACTTCCCAGTCCTCTTCACTGGCCGCCGGTGTACGTGCGGAGCTATCGGGTGCGCAGAGGCGGAGGCGTCGGGATGGTCGCTGCCCAATGTTTGCCGCAACACGCGCGGTTTCGATTCAAGCCTGCTGGCAAACGAGGGCAGCATAACATTCGAGCGCCTGTTTCGCTGCGCTGGCGCCGGCGACCGCGTGGCAATCGAGGTGCGCGATCGCTGCTTGGCCGTGTGGGGTGCGCTGGCCGTCGGCCTCATCCATGCCTACGATCCCGAGGTCGTCGTTTTGGGTGGGGGTGTGATGCAGAGCGGTTTCGAGATCCTTCCGTTTCTCCAGGATTACGTAAATCGCCATGCGTGGACGCCGTGGGGGAAAGTCAGCTTGCGCTCGGCCGGACTCGGCAATCAAGCGGCTCTTCTGGGTGCGATTCCGTTGCTGCAGGGTCATACCGAAACATGACATTGCTTTCTACATATGATAAGCATCCAGTCGTCAGCGTCAGCCACTCTTCGAACGGCTGCGCCGTGGGGTGGCCCAGGGCGCTGGAACGCCTTCGCGCCGCTAAGGCACGAACACTGTGCGTGGAATGTTACCCCGGCGTTTTTGTTGAAGAAATCGCGCAGGCGTTCGCCAGTGGGCTCGAGCCGTCGCAGGTCTTTCTCACGACCGTCTGCATGAAGACTTGCCAGGAGCTTGATCTCATGCTGGCGCCTTATCTTGGAGATGATCGAGTTTTCGGCAGAATGAGCGGCCTTGGCATTCGAGACTTTTTCGACCCGTGCAAACTCGAAGCCGTGCGCCAGCAAATCGCACAGTGTGAAGGGAACGTTCTCATCATTGGGACGGGGGCTTCGCTGCTGGCACCCGAGGCTGAACTGCTCGTCTATGCGGACATGGCACGATGGGAAATTCAGACGCGCCAGAGGAACAATGAAATTCCCAGTTTGGGGGCACAGGATCAGGCAGAGCACCCATCACGCAAATACAAACGTGCTTTCTTCGTGGACTGGCGGGCCGCCGACCGCCTCAAAATGCGGCTTCTCCCTAAGATGGATTTCCTGCTCGACACTAATGATCGACAAAACCCCAAGCTCATCGCCGGCGACCTCTTTCGTCGCGCGCTTGAATCGACGGTCCGGCGGCCGTTCCGCATGGTGCCTCTCTTCGATCCGGGACCGTGGGGTGGGGAGTGGATGCGGAAGCATTTTGATCTCCCGAAGGACGCACCAAATTTCGCCTGGTGTTTTGACTGTGTGCCGGAGGAAAACAGCCTTTTGCTCGGCTTCGGCGAGGTTAGCATAGAAATTCCGTCCCTCGATCTGGTCTTTTCTCATCCCCGAGAACTGCTGGGTGAGGCGGTCCATGCCCGTTTCGGTACGGAATTCCCCATTCGATTCGACATGCTCGACACAATGGGAGGCGGCAATTTGTCGCTGCAAGTACACCCCCTGACAGAGTACATCCAGGAACAGTTCGGTATGCACTACACGCAGGATGAGAGCTATTACCTGCTGGATGCAGAAAAGGGTGCTGTGGTTTATTTGGGGCTGAAAGAAGACGCGAAACCCGCCGAGATGCTGCATGCCCTGGAATGTGCGGACCGAGGCGGCGCGCCGTTTCCCGCTGACCAGTTTGTGAACCGATGGCCGGTCAAGAAACACGACCACTTGCTTATTCCCGCCGGCACGATTCACTGCTCCGGCAAGGATTGCATGGTGCTTGAGATCAGCGCTACGCCCTATATTTTCACGTTCAAGCTATGGGACTGGGGGCGCATGGGCCTGGATGGCGAGCCGAGGCCGGTTCATCTTGACCACGGGCGAGAAAGCATCCAGTGGGATCGGAAAACAGGATGGGTTCGACAGAATCTGGTGAACCGGTTCGAGGCGGTCACGTCGCGCGACGGATGGCATGAAGAACGCACTGGATTGCACGAGCGCGAGTTTATCGAAACGCGGCGCCATTGGTTTACCGGAAAGGTCGAGCACGATACAAGCGGCGGCGTGAACGTCCTGAATCTCGTCGAGGGTCCCGAAGTCGTTGTCGAAAGCCCGCACGAAGCCTTCGAACCGCTCGTGGTCCACTACGCTGAGACCTTCATCGTGCCAGCGGCCGTTGGGCAATACACCGTTCGCCCCACTCAGCCCGGCCGCTGCGCCACTGTTAAAGCCTATGTCAGGACAAATCCATGAGCTTCGATCCCGGCATAGACGTCCAAACGACCAACAATCCCCTGGGGTTTCGGTATGGGCGTGGGGTGTTCGGGCCGAAAGCGGAGTTGCGGCGTCTTGATACCATTCGCCCCAGTCTGAGCGACCAGTTTTGCACTGGACCTGATCCTGTATATGCCATTGCAATGGATGTTGGCAAGGACGAGCACCGCGATCTGCTCAAAGCGCGGATGCTGCTCTTCGGTTTGGTTACTTTTGCCGCCGGGCGACTTGGGAATGAGCCGGTGCGCAGCCAGGGTCACGTTCATGCGATTTCGAGCCACAGCGGGTGGTCGCCGCCGGAGTTGTATGAGATTTGGAGCGGAAAGGCGGTGATTTATATGCAGCAATTCGCGGCGGATGACCCTGGCCGGTGTTTTGCAGTCGTGGCGGGGCCGGGCGAGGTTGTGGTCGTACCGCCGGGTTGGGCGCACGCCACCCTCAGTGCTGACCCCGAACAGCAGATGACTTTTGCCGCCTGGTGCGATCGCGACTATGGTTTCGTTTACGATGAAGTGCGGGCAAGGGGCGGACTGGCGTGGTACGCAGTGCTCGATACAGATGGGCAGTTGGAATGGCGGGTGAACCCGAGATACGTCAGAAGGGAGCTTCTCATCGGTATGCCGCGAGATTATCGTGAGTTGGGTTTGCACCGCTCCGTTCCAATCTACACGCAGTTCGAGGCGAATCCCTCTGCGATCGCGTGGGTCCGAGAGCCCGAACGGTTTGAGAGCCATTGGAAGAATTTCATCCCTTGCCGTTCGCGCCTTTGAAATCTTCGGGTGACGCCTGCGCCGGGGGCTCGATGCACAGGGTGTCTTTCAGGCCAGGGGACATCGCAATTGGCCAGGTTGTTAGGATTCAGCATAAGGCCGTGGGAGCGAAGGTATTTCGCGCCCGCTTGCCGCGAGGGGTATGACTTGCGTGAACGCCAATGCGACAGCTCCGCCGACGGTCGTGAAACCTGCGGCTCGCGGGATCGTGATACTGACCGCTAGCGTGGCCGCGTTGGGAGGCCTGCTTTTCGGCTACGACACCAGCGTCATCTCTGGCGCCATGCTTTATCTCCAAACAGATTTCCACCTCAGCGATACTCAATTGGAGTTTGCGGTGGGCATCGCGCTGGCCGGAGCGCTGGTCGGCTCGGCTTTCGCCGGCTACAGCACCGACCGGTGGGGCCGGCGGTTTGTGCTGATGGGCACGGGTATCGGCTTTGCGGTTTTTTCGGTGCTGAGCGGAATGTCGGTTGGCCTTGTCTCCTTCTCGGTCGCGCGATTCTTCGTAGGCGCATGTATCGGTGTCGCTTCGCTGGTCACGCCGCTTTATCTTTCAGAGATGTCGCCAGCTACAATCCGCGGCGCTCTCGTCTCCCTCAATCAACTTGCCATCACCGTTGGCATCGGCACCGCTTATTTCGTGGATTATTCTTTTGCCGCCCATGGGAGCTGGCGATGGATGTTCATGACCGCGGTTTTCCCGGCGCTCGTGTTGGTGGCCGGCATGATCCTGCTCCCGGAGAGCCCCCGCTGGCTCGCGCGCAAAGGATTTCGCGACCGCGCTCTCGCGGGCTTCCAGCGTCTGGGCCGCGGCGGCGAGGCCGAAACGGAGCTGCGTGAAATCGAGCGGGCCTTGTTGGAAGGGAAGGAGGGCTTCCTTTCGCTGTTTCGGCCGGGCCTCCGCATGGCGGTGTTCGTCGGCGTGGCGCTCGCCATCTTCCAGCAGATCACGGGCATTAACACCATCATCTATTATTCACCGGAAATTTTGCGCCTCTCCGGTTATCCGTCGGCAAAGGCGGCGATTCTGGCGGCGGCGGCCATTGGAGTCGTGAATATCCTGACGACTGTCGTCTCGATCGCGCTGGTTGACTGGCTCGGACGGCGCTTCCTGCTGCTCATGAGCACCGCCGGCATGACGGTCACGCTAGGCTTGATTGGCTGGTCGTTCAGCCGCCATGCGGCTGGCGTCATTGTGTTCTATGAGATGATCGGATATATCGTCTTTTTCGGCATTGGCCTCGGGCCGGTCGTGTGGCTGCTGATGGCCGAGATTTACCCCACCAAAATCCGTGGCCAAGCGATGTCGCTCGCGACGCTCTCTGTATGGGGTGCGAATGGGGTGGTGGCGGGCACATTTCTTTCATTGATTCACGCCTTCGGCCCCGCAGGAACGTTTTCCATTTTCGCCGCTGTTTGTGTCTTAGCCTTCTTCTTCTCGCTGAAATTCGTTCCAGAGACGAAGGGCAGAACGCTGGAAGCCATTGAGCGCAATTGGCACGACATCGAGAAGCGTACTGCGTAGGCTACAGGGCATGTCGCCGCTTGATGGCTGGTCAGCCTAACGCGAGCAAGGTTTGACTTGAGGCCACCGGCGTGGGACAATCCGCGCCGTCAGAGCGGGCCCGATTCCGGCGCAAGGCAAGGATCATGGCCACTAAAGATGAAATTGACCGCCGCGAGCAATGGATTCTTGAACACCTACTGCGAACCGGCGCGTTGACCGTGGACGAAATCTGTTCCGAGTTCAAGGTGTCGGTGGCGACGGCGCGCCGGGATCTGGAGGCGCTTGAACAGGCAGGCCGGTTGCGCCGCACGCACGGCGGAGCCATCTCGGTCGAACCTCTCCTCTATGAAGCCTTCCGCCACGTTTCGAGTTACCACGAGCAAGTCGAAAAATTTGCGGACGAGAAACGCCGTATCGCGATAGCGGCGGCCGAACTGATCAATGACGGCGACACCATCGCCTTAACGCCGGGCACCACAACCAATCAGATTATGCGCGCTCTTCCGGCGGGCAAAAACATCACGGTCGCGACGAACGCGGTCAATGTGGCTATGGAGTTGAGCAACCGCCCCGGGGTGAGCGTGTTTGTAACGGGTGGATTTCTTCATGGAGGATGGTTTTCGTTGGTCGGACAGGTGGCGACCGATGCTTTGCGGCGCATTTTCATGGACAAGGTCTTTATCGGCGCCAATGGCTTGCATGTCGAACATGGCGCCACCGCTTATCACCCTGAAGAGGCCGCTGTTAACCGCGTCATGGTTCAACAGGCGCGCGAGAAGATCGCCGTCGTTGATCACAGCAAACTCGGCCTAATCGCTACTCACCAGTTCTGTCCCCTTCAGGACATCCATCGCTTGATAACCGACAGTGGCGCCACAGACGATATGGTGGCAGGCTTCATCGAAAGAGGGATTGACGTTCGCCGGGTTTAGCACGCAAGGAATTTGCGTTGACTGGCTTCACACTCATTCCGTTCGCTCTCGCTAGACGGTTTGGACGCATGCCAAACTTGTGAGGCTCGAGGCAGAAGTGCCTGTTGACAACGCCGACCACCTTATACGCGCGCTAGAGGAAGTCGTGGGTATCACTCAAAGCGCAGGATCACGTTCACGTCACCTGACCGAGGGCTGGCAAGCTTGGCGCGGAGGATCTCGCCTTCTGTCGTGACCTGAATGCTGGCGGTGGAAGCCTCCGCGTCCTTCAACCGGCGAGCTACAGTGTAAACCGTAAGTATGGTTGGGTAATTTTCGACTAGCACCACCTCCAGCCGCAGCTCTTTCGCCGCCGGATCCCAGTGTTCGTCCCGAAGTTCGATCCCTCCCATAGTCACGTGGCGATCGGTTCCGACAAGTTGTGGCCGGTCCTCAGCCGCTCGCATTGAGACTAATTGGCAGGCATGTGCTGGAAGTTCTACCGTGTATCTTCCCCGTGCCTTTCCGAGAAATTCCTGCTTCCAGAAGTCAAACAGAAGGTACTCACGGGCTGCATCGAGGCCAACTTTGCCAAAATCCAGCACGAAGGGTCGGGGGGCGGGGGCCGTCAGATAAGCGGGAACAGGCAACAATTGGAGGCCCGGTGGCTTGGATGCTAAGGCCTGCAGGTGCTCATTCTCTTTGAGCGCTTTCGTGACGATAGAAGCCGTGGCCAGTTGGACCGGGTAAGGAGTGTGTATTCCTAGGAGCATATCGTTTTGCTGTAGGATTTGGGAACTCTCCGACTCGTCGAGTGCCGGCATTTCCCGGCCATCGAAATCCCAATTGAAGAGTCCCGCAACGGCCCAAGTGCCGAAGCGCCGGCCAATGTGAAGCATCCATATGTTGCGGTCCGCCGCCACTGGGTAGAGGTCCATGGGAGTAATGTCGGCCACAGGGATAACCTTCCGCAGCATCTCGCGCCGATTTTCTGGCAGAGCCTCCATGTCGTCGCTGAGCATCAGGTGTTGGCCCGTAAGCCCGAGGATGGAGGTCCAGGTTCGCGCCTCATCGTCGGTGAGCGGCGGACGCACAACCAAGACGTCTGGGTCACCGTACCAAGCAATGTTATGGGTGTAGTAGCCGCGACGTATCGCATGGAGGGCCGTGCGAATACCTCGAAACGAAGGCGGCTGAATGTTGTCCACGACGTCGTTCCCCAGCCTTGCCGACTGGGCAATGCCCATGGCTTCGGTGGGGTAAACCGGCCCACAAGCTCCCAGAAAGACCTTTGGCTTGCAGTCCAGCGCCTGGCGGATCAGCCCAAAAGCAATGCGCCATGCGGTGTTTGCATCGAGTGTGGGATCATAGGCTCGAGCACGGTTCTCCGCCCAGAGATCCCGCGTGTCGTTTTCACCGTCCAACTTGATGTAGTCGTACCCCCATTTCAGCAAATACATGCGGTAAAGATCGAACAAATACTTCTTCACTTCGGGGTTCGAAAAATCCGCGACGTAAGTCCCGAACCAACTTCCCAGCCTGGCGTTCCCGTCCGCATCATGCAGGAACCACCGGGGGTGAGCATTGTAGAATTTCTCATCCCCCTGGCTGAATTCCATCAGCGTCAGCCCTGCCTTCAAACCTTGATCGTGTATTCTGTCGGCAAGCCATTTCATTCCATGCGGAAACTTCTCGTTGGGCTCCGTCCAATTGCCGCCGATGGGGTTTGAACCTGTGCCGTCGCCGGCGACTTGCCAGCCGGCCTCGACCAGGACGTACTCAAGACCAAAAGGCTTGTAGTCACGAGCCACAGCGGCCGCATTGCGCAAAATATCTTCCTCTTTAACACGCGCGAAATAGTAGTACCAGGAAGACCAAAGCACAGGCACTCTGGGCCAGCGATGTTTATCGAGAGGTTTATAGTAGGGCAGCCGATTTTCATAAATGCGGTCCACGATGTTAAACCGGCAAATCGGCTCGTTCTCGGCAACCCACCCGCCGGCAGCGACACGAACTCCATCTGAAGCCGGGGAAAAGTGTGTCTCGCGTGAAAGAACTCGCAGGGCTTCATCACGAAAGCGGTCAAACAAACTGTCGTTCAACTGGCTGACCGCAAGCCCGCTCACCATTTGCTGGATGCCGTCCTCCTTCCCGTCAATGCGCGCTTGGAGGGGCTCAGGGCCCGCGTGGAGCGTGGCATGAACCACGGCGCGGGTGCTTGTCCGGTGACCAAGCCCGCGCAGGACAATTGCGACGCTGGCAGGCTGGCACCGCAGCGCGATCTCAAAGCTCGGCTCACCCGGGACCTTCACGACTGCCTCTCCTGTCTTTGTATCGTGGACTAAATCTAGCTTTGAGCCCTTAATAACCGAGCTGAGTTTTTTGCTGGTCGCCGCGACCTCTACGCTCAGTTCCGTGACTTTCTTTTCACCTCGATAGGAGAGTTCTACAAAGCGGCAGTCAGCCGAGAGACCAACGGTCCAAGAGGGTTGAGCTGGGATTGCTTCCATCTCCCCTTGCGACGGCTGGTCTGAAGAGGCCCCTCGTCCACAGCCGATGCCGGATGCGACAATCCCTCCTACTGCCTCCTCAAAGAACTGGCGTCGAGAAAAAATTGCACTTGTCAGAGTCACCCCCATGGAACAACAATTCGGACAAGATGTCGCCCAGATTCCTACTCGGTGAGCTTCATGCCGCAAGTTGCAACGCGAAAAGTAGATTGGCGTATTAAGCCAATATCAATCATTTATAACAGTCTCCCTACAACGTTTCAATCATAATTATTATTGCTACCCTTCTGCTGATGTGCTACCATCTCGCCCGCTATGGTGGCACGGGATCTTGGAGATTTGACCCCTTTGGACCTTCGTCCCGCACGGGGAAAATTGCCACATAATGATATGGGAGGGAGACTCTCGCTGCGCAGTTCCAAACATCCTCCTCTGGCGCCGGGTGTTTTAAGTATGGTTACCAATTGCCAAAGCGGTGATCAAAGCTATTCGAGGCGCCCGGCGCGATAGCTGTCCGGTGCATACGCGGGATGAAACGACCTTCTCAGAAGCAGACCATTATGACCCGAATTGGCGAGCCGGCTCTCGGGAAAGAGACCTCGTTCAGTCGTCGGCGGTTTCTGGAGTTGAGTGCAGCAGGAGTCGCCCTGCCCCTTCGGAGGATTGCGTTGCGTCGCAAACCGCTTGCCAGCGATCCCGTGCTCTCGGATGCTGTGGGCGATCATATTGGATATTCCTCCAACCTCTCCGACAAGCCTACCGCACGGATGGTGAGTGCGCCCGCAAATAAAGTGCAGGGCCAGTATTTCGCGAAAAAGCAATACACACCTGCCCCGCTTCCGCGCTACGAAGATCTGCGCGCAAAGCTGCCCTCCCCAATCTATGACGACAATCCATTGTGGGTTGATACGTATTGGAAAGCGTGGGAGCTGGCATTCAAAAACTTCCACGAGCCCGCGCCGCAAAGCGGCTATGTTTCACAGTTTATTGATGCGGCCTTCAATCAAAATATCTATCTCTGGGACAGTTGTTTCATGAGCATGTTTTGCAACTACGCCTACCCGCTAGTTCCGGGTATTTCGAGCCTTGACAACTTCTATGCGAAGCAACATGAAGATGGCGAGATCTGCCGCGAGATCGTTCGGGCCACCGGCGTTGATTTCAAGCCGTGGGTGAACCACGAGGATAGGTCACTTTTCAGCCGATGGGGATGGCCATCCTACACAGCCAAAATCGATATTGATCGGGACACACCGGTCATTTATAAAGGCCGGCCCCTTCCGACACCCAATCCATTCCTCACCCTGGACTCACTCGACCACCCTATCGCTGCGTGGGCGGAAATGGAGCACTATCGGGTTACCGGGGACTGCAAACGCTTGCAGGAAGTATGGGAACCTTTGGTTCATTATTTTCACGCCTTACGCAAGTATCTTCGGCAAGGCAACGGCTTGTATGTGACCGATTGGGCCAGCATGGACAATTCCCCGCGTAACGTCTATCTGAAGGGCGGGGGCGCGGGCATAGATATTTCCGCTGAAATGGCTCTCTTTGCGTCCCATCTGGCACAGATTGCAGAGGTCCTGGGGAGAAATCAGGAATCCGCCGAATACGCTCAGGAGGCCGATCAGTTAGCCAGGGTCATCAGAGAGCGGATGTGGGATAAAAAGCGGAAATTCTATTACGACCTTACGCTCAAAGGGGAGCATGCCCCGGTGAAAACAGTCGCGGCCTTCTGGACTCTCCTGGCGAAGGTTGCTTCGCTGGAGCAGGCGAGGGATTTGGTAGCCCAATTGAAGAACCCGAACACTTTCGCCCGGCTTAACCGCGTTCCCACTTTGGCCGCCGACGAGCTGGGCTACGACTCTGCGGGCGGTTATTGGCGCGGCTCCGTCTGGGCGCCCACCAACACCATGGTCATCCGTGGATTAGAGAATTACGGTTATTACGACTTGGCTCGTGAGATTGCCCTCAACCACCTTAACTTGGTCGCCCGGGTTTACAAGAAGACCGGCACGATTTGGGAAAATTATTCTCCAGATGCGGTGCAACAGGGTAACCCCGCAGAAATGAATTTTGTGGGTTGGAGCGGCATCGGACCCATTATGTACCTGCTGGAATACGCGATCGGCCTGAGCCCGGATGCTCCTCACAATGAATTGATTTGGCTGCTGCAACCCGGCGGGCGGCACGGCTGCGAGCGTTTTCGGTTCAATGGCCACATCGTATCCCTCATTGCCGATCCAGTATCCAAGAAATCAAAGAACTTCAGGATTTTGGTCCAATCCGATGGAGCATTTGGATTGCGAGTGAAATTTCAAGGCGTCGAGCAAACTTTTCCAATCGAAGAAGGCTCACAGGAATTCGATCTTTCCCCAAGCAAAGCAGAATAGTTCCTTTTCTTGTTCGTCATGGCCGTTTGGAGCAGGGACCGGACTGTCCTCAAAGCAGGAACTCGGACAGCGCCTCGGCAGGCCTGTGCTGGGTTCCTGA
>JAJYNF010000328.1 GCA_021786455.1 Acidobacteriota bacterium | reverse complement strand
ATCTCAGGAACAGGTCAAGCGGGATAAACAATATGAGGAGGATGAGATCTGAAATCTTCCACATTTCAGGTGGCGGGAGCGGCGGAGTTGGCGAAGGGACGTCAGTGGAAGGGATTTCAAAATTCGGGCCCTCGACGGTCATTTTCTGCCTCGAGGCTGATCCGACAGCGCGGCGGCAAGGAGCGGAATCATCAGCTCGTGGTGGCCGGTCAGCGCGTAGCCGCGGCTCCGCCCGCCGCTCACGGCCGTCGGCCGCAGAACCACATTCTGGGTGGGACGATAATGCTGGATAAAGTCCATGTTAACCGTTGTAATGGAGCGGAGAGGATGGCCGAGGTTGACGACTAAGCTCACACACTTCAGGAAGACCTCCGGCAGAATCACTGCCGAGCCCACGTTCAAATAGACGCCGCCGCCGTTCATCGCGCGGACCACGGCCGCGAGCAGCCGAAAATCACGATGGGTAGCCGCGCCGAGCGCTCGCGGGTCGAGGGCGGGATGATTGTGAATAATGTCGGTTCCGATCGCCTCATGCACCGTCACCGGGATTCCCCGCCGGTACGCGCTCGCCAAAACGCTGACGCGGGCGAACGGCAATCGCCTCGCCCGACGCTCGCGGTCGAGATAACGCCCGACAGCTTCCCCGAGGCCGAGCCCGTCCCGGTCTCCCTCCCGAACAGCCTCATTGATGATGCGTCCGGTCTCTTCGGCCATTCCGAATTTTCCACGGCTCAGCGCCCCTGGAACGTCCTCCGAAGTGGCGCCCGCCATGGCGATTTCGAAATCGTGAATCAGCGCCGCCCCATTCATCGCCACGGCAGCGACGTAGCCGCGCTCGAGCAGGGAAACGAGAACGGCTCCCAGTCCCACTTTGATGACGTGTCCGCCGATACCCCAAATAATCGGTTTCTGCTTCCTGCGAGCGCGTTCCATGGCCCGGACAATTGCGCGAAAATCCTCCGCCGCCAACATGCGCGGCAAGGAATTTATCCACTCCGCGATGGTTACTCCCGGCCGCGCGGCGCGGCCGAAGTCTTTGACGGAGACTTTGCTCGGGCGGGAACGCAACGGATAAGTCTCCACCCGGTCAAGTTTCAGCGGGCGGAACGGATAGATGCTCATCGGAACTGTCAGTGGTTTTGCCCTTGACCACATGGCGCGCTATGGGATCTCAGATGTTTTGCAATCGCTTTTCGGCGCTCTCTCCGGGCTTTCCGGCGCGGCTGAATATTGCTGCGAGCGCGCGGCCCGTGTGGGACGATTCACATTGGGCCACGTCTTCGGGGGTTCCTCGGGCGACGATCCATCCTCCCCCCTCACCGCCCTCCGGGCCGAGGTCAATGATCCAGTCGGCCTGCTTCACCACGTCAAGATGATGCTCGATGATAATGACGGTGTTCCCTAAATCCGTCAAGCGGCCGAGAACTTCGAGCAACTGCTTCACATCGGCAAAGTGCAGACCCGTTGTGGGTTCGTCGAGGATGTAGAGCGTCCGTCCCGTCTGCCGGCGGCTGAGCTCGCGGGCCAGCTTGATCCGCTGCGCCTCGCCGCCGGAGAGCGTCGTGGCCGGCTGGCCAAGATGCAGGTAACCGAGGCCCACGTCGCAAAGGGTTTGGAGCTTCTGACGGATAGCGGGAATGTGATCGAGGATCGGCAAAGCGTCCTGGGCGGTCCTGTCCAATAAATCGGCGATCGAATAGCCTTTGTACTTTACCGCCAGAGTTTCGGAGTTATAGCGCCGCCCCCCACACACGTCGCATTTGACAAACGCGTCAGGCAAGAAATTCATTTCGATGTGCCGCATCCCCTCGCCTTCGCAGGCTTCGCACCGGCCGCCTCGAAGGTTGAAGCTGAATCTTCCCGCGCGGTAGCCGCGTTCGCGCGCCTCCGGCAGCAGCGCGAACAGATCGCGCAGCGGCGTGAAGAGGCTTGTGTACGTCGCCGGATTGGAGCGGGGCGTGCGTCCGATGGGAGCCTGGTCAATGACGATCACCTTATCAATGTTTTCCGCACCCAGGAGCATGCGGTAGGGGCCGGGTTCTTCAATGGCGCGATAGAGCTTTTTCGCCAAGGCGCGATAGAGGATGTCGTTGACCAAGCTCGATTTGCCAGAGCCCGAAACTCCGGTCACCACGTTCAGCAGGCCCAGCGGAAATTCCGCGTCAATATTTTTCAGATTGTTGGCGCGAGCCCCGATGACCGATAAGTATTTGCCGTTCGGCGCGCGGCGAATTTCAGGCACCGGAATCTGGGCTCGTCCGGAAAGATACCATCCCGTAAGAGAATTTTCAGAGGCCGCAATTCTCTCCGGCGTGCCGACCGCCACCAGAAAACCACCCTGTCGGCCCGCGCCGGGGCCAAGGTCAATGACATAGTTGGCGCGGCGGATGGTTTCTTCGTCGTGCTCCACCACCAACACCGTGTTTCCTAAATCCCGCAGCCGTTCGAGAGCCGCGAGCAAACGCTGATGATCGCGTGGGTGCAGCCCAATGCTCGGCTCATCCAGCACGTACAGCACGCCTCGTAATGCCGAGCCAATCTGCGTGGCCAGGCGGATTCGCTGGCTCTCGCCGCTCGAGAGGGTTGCCGCCGACCGATCGAGGCTCAGATATCCCAGCCCAACACCATCAAGAAACCCCAGCCGGTCGGAGATTTCCTTCACCACACGGCCCGCCAATTTTTCCTCGCGCGGGTTGAGTTTAAGGGCCTCGATCCATGGCAGAGCTTTGCGCACGGGCAGCGCCGCATAGTCCGCGATCGAAAACTCACCGACCATCACGCCCAGGCTTTCGGGACGCAATCGCTTGCCACGACACTGCGGACAGGGTACCGCCGACATATATCGCCCGAACCATTCTCGGTAGCTTTCTGAAGACGTTTGGCTGCACCAATGCTCCAGCAAGGGAAGGATCCCAGCAAAACGCCTCGCCGCCGGAGCGCGCTGGCCCGTTG
>JAJYNF010000163.1 GCA_021786455.1 Acidobacteriota bacterium | reverse complement strand
AACTGTCGGCATCGGTGTCTTGCACCTCTGCCTTGCTTCGCGTTGTGAGGTCGTGAGGCCCGCTAGAGGCCAGTTGTTCCCAAGCGTAAAAGAAATCGGCAAGCTCCGAATAGTGGACATTATCGAAAAAGGGAGGATCGGTCACGATAAAGTCGATGCTGCCGCTGGGCAAGCCTGTATTCGCGGAGTCTCCGCAGGAGAGATAGATCGCGCGGTCCGAGAAATGCCCGTTGCTGGGCCACGCTTCTTCGACGCGCCCGGCGAACGCCGGCGCACACACCCGGCCGGCGCCGCTTATCCCGTTGACTTCGGTCGGCCTCATCCGGTATTCCAGCGCCCTCATCAAGCGCGCTTGGAAAAGACTCGAGAATGATCCTGAACTCTTTGGGGTACCCCAGACGTTAGCCTCTATAGGAGTCCTCTCCGGTTTCAAAATATGGTGAGCAAACATGTGGCGCACTGCTCCGGTACCCTCCCCTTTGTATGACGCAAACAGGTTATTGAATTCCATGGTGCCGGAAAGAAGTGTGGAAAGTGCGCGTCGCGAGGGGGAGTCATGGATCTCGCCGACCGCCTGATAAAGCCAACCGAGCGCTAGAAGTTGCCTGTCGTTGAAAAAATCCCGCCACTTTTCGAACCTATATCGAAGAGCCTGGCGAGTATTAAACCCATCAGCAAGGCCAAGGGTGGGAAGTACGACCTTGCCTTGCACGGTTTCCCGGTACAGTCCGGCAGTGCATTTCCGGTATGCGTCATGATCCTCGTCGGTAGCGCGCAAGTACTCCTTTCGTCCATCGCCGGTGAGGACAAGCTTGCCATATAACCTGAACCCTGGCCGCGACCTCAGCAACTCAACTGCGTCAAGGATATTGAACGTCCTGTGGCACGACGAACATGTCGCCTGCGCCCCTCGTGTGATGCCCTCTGCCGGATTGAACTTAACCCCGCACGAAGGGCAACTTGCGGATTCGCGGCCATACCTGCCTGGAAAAATCTCACCACAGCAAGGACAGAGAATCCGAATTGTCGGATTCCGCTTCGGATACGCATTGCCCGCGATGATCCAAGATGGAAAAAGATCTACGGATTTCTGGCAATGGACGCATGGCACCTGCATCACCCAAAAGAAATAAAGAACGTCGCAGGCACGCCCCGTCGAATCCTTTGACCGATACAGACTCCGAATTCTCTCTCCTGTGGTCTTCGACAATTGTTCGAAAGCGGCTTTAAGCTTGCCACGATCCATCGGCCCGAGCGCTGTCCGCACTGCCTCCACGGCGACCGGGTTGATGTCTCGGCCGAGCGCGGTCATGCCGAGCTTATGGGCTTCCCCGACAGTAGTGCCAGAACCCATAAAGGGGTCGAAGACGGCTACCCGAGGCAGGTCATGAATCTTGTAGAATTCGCCGGCGAGATCGTGCTCCGCAGATAGAACACTGCCCAGAAGTATGCCCCGAAACACCGACCCGAGGCGAGTGGCCCACCACTTGTGAATGTGGTAGATAGGGCGGTGGACTTCCTTCCGCCAGCTTTCGCGTGCCGCAAGCCCCGAAATAAAATCAAACGGGAATTCGTCCGTCTCTATAATGCGCGGATTATTCGTCTTCGGTTTCATTGGCAGATTCGATTGTCGCATCGTTCGGCCTAAGTTCAGACATAGAGACCGGTTCTGTCGGTGAACCCTTGACGCGCCAGCTTCGGAACTTATGCTCGCGACCTGCATCGGGATTTGCAGTTTTTTTAGGGACCAGTTCATTGGTCTGAAGGTCGAACGAGTAGCCAATGATCAGCTCGTCCGCCTCACGGCGGGAGAGCGTTCCCACCTCAACGAACTGTGCCTTCTCTGCCCCGCTTGGCTTCATTTCCTCGGGAAGGATGAGCGTTTGTTGGTGCGCAACACCCTGAACTAGCCGGAATGGAGTCGGCACAACGTACATCTTCCGGTCGCGGATCAGTATATCACCGTAGCTGCCAAAGCCTTTAACGCTCTTGTTCTCATGCACATACTCGTGGTCTGCATTTAGGAAATCCCCATGGCAAATGACGAGGTCTAAAACAGGGTACTTGTTGCCATCCGGGTCTTTGGGATAGCGGCCGAAAACATAATAAATCGTTCGTCCGTTGTGAAATCCAGTAGGGACTTGGCTGTTGCTGTCGAAACTCGCATCCCGACCGGGGTATGCCAGCCCCTTCAACTCGTATCCGTCCGTTGTCTTCACTAGGCGGAAATCTGGGTAGCTATTTCGACCGCCGACCTCAAAGTTGACCTTCATATCCTCGAGTCGTCCACGGAACCAATTCTGGAAGTGAAATTCCTTATCCGTACTGCTGACGCGCTGAATCATCAGTCCTCGCCTGATTGCTTTAACGCTGTATTGGAAGACAACGAATGGCGTCATCGTGGTTTGTTTTGGCAGCGAAGCACTCTTACTCTACCAAATCACCGCTTGCGTGTCAGCACCCTGTGCCAAGGGCAGAAATCCAACTATATCGGCGTTTCTGCTCCGAGCGGCCCGTGTCTGCTGATGCGCCGAATTTCCCACTCCAGACGCTAGAAGCTATTTCAAAACCTTCCGTAAGACGATCATGAAGCAGGCGATATGAATGAACGCCTGGTAGATGGTGAGCGAGCGGTCATAGCGCACGACGAGTCGGCGGAAGTTGCCGAGCCAGGCGATGCTGCGTTCGACGATCCAGCGTTTCCTGTAACGGCGCAGCACTCGACCATCTTGCGGCGGCGTTCGACGTCGGTTCGAGCGGTGCGGAGCAATCAATGTGATCCCGCGCCGTCGCAACCGCTCGCGCAGCGCATCGCTGTCGTAGCCCTTGTCGGCAATCACCCGCTCCGGCTTCTGGCGCGGATGTCCACCCTGATGCCTCCGTCCTACCCGGATCGTCTCGAGCGTCTCCTCCGCCAGCCGGACTTCCGCCGGGGACGCAGCGTAAAGTCGGACTCCCAAAGGAACACCGCGGCCGTCGACCACCACCATCCACTTCGTCCCCTTGCCCCGCTTGGTTTTGCCGACTGCGCCGCCCCTTTTTTCGCCGGAGCGAAACTGCCGTCCAGGAACGATTCGCTCCACTGGAGCTGCTGCTTCTCATTGAGGTCGGCGAGAAACGCTCGCCAGATCGCCAGCCAAATCCCTTGCTCTTCCCAATCCCGCAGCCGTCGCCAACAGGTTGAAGGCGAAGGAAACTCGCTCGGTAAATCCTGCCAACAAGCGCCGCTGCGCAGAATCCACAAAATCCCTTCCAGCCCCTTGCGGTCGTTCGCCGGAGGCCGACCACCGCGCGGTCGCGGCGGTCGCTTGGGCAGCAAGGGCCGAATCTTTTCCCATTGGGCGTCGTTCAGCAACCGCCCATATCGCGCCATCGGCCCTCCCTCTGGCGCAGTTGACCCCCGCGATCCTCCTCCACCACAACATAACTACCTGAAATTCAACCCCTTGTATAGGGTTTTGAAATAGCTTCTAGGATCGGATTTGCTTTTTAAGTTCCGCGAGCAGGTTGAGCGCCTCCAAGGGTCGGAGGTTGTCGAGGTCGGCGTTTTCGAGGGCCTGAATCACCTCGGCGTTGAGCGGCGTGAAAATCGTTAATTGCATTGGCTCGGCTGCCGGTTCATGTTCTTCCAAGTGCTCGGTCAGCTTCCGCTCGCTTTCCTCGTGGGTTTCCAAAATCTGCCGCGCCCTTTGGATCACCGCCGACGGCAAGCCCGCCAGGCGCGCGACTTCCACGCCGTAGCTTTTGTTGGCGCTGCCGGGGGCAACTTTCCGTAGAAAAATGATATTGGACCCCGACTCCTTGACAGCCACGTGGTAGTTCCTGACCCCAGGAACTCGGTCGGCCAGCTCGGTCAGTTCGTGATAGTGCGTGGCAAAAAGGGTCTTGGCGCGAATTCGGCACTGCACGTGTTCCACGACGGCCCATGCGATGGCGAGGCCGTCGAAGGTTGCCGTGCCCCTCCCAACCTCATCCAGCAATACCAGGCTATTGAGCGTGGCGGTGTTCAAGATCGTCGCCACCTCGGTCATTTCCACCATAAACGTCGAGCGGCCTCGGGCGAGATTGTCGGAGGCGCCAATCCGCGTGAAGATCCGGTCGAAGAGGGGAAGTTTGGCTTTTGACGCGGGCACAAAGCTCCCCATTTGCGCCATGAGCGCGATCAAAGCTGTCTGCCTCAGATAAGTGGATTTGCCTCCCATGTTCGGCCCGGTGAGGAGCAGGATCAGGTCTGAATCAGAGTTCATGTAGAGGTCGTTGGGGACAAACCGCCCGCCGGGATTGGCGGCGGCCACGCCCTCGACGACAGGATGGCGCCCTTGTTGGATCACCATTTCGCCGTCGGCGGAAAATTCCGGCCGGCAATAATTTCGCCTTGCCGCCAACTGCGCGAAGCAAGCGAGAACATCGAGATCGGCCACAGCCTCTGCTGTCTGCCGAATCCGCCGCGCTTGCGCGCCCACTTGACGCCGCACTTCCCCAAAAAGTTCCCGCTCCAAATTTTGACTTCGCTCTTCCGCATCCAGAATTTGGCTTTCGAGCGCCTTCAGCTCGGGGGTGGTGAATCGCTCGGCGTTGGCCAGAGTCTGTTTGCGCTCATAGTCCGGCGCGGCCAAGCGCAGGTTGGGCTTGGTGATTTCCAGGTAGTAACCAAACACGTTGTTGAATCGCACCTTGAGCGAGGCGATGCCCGTTCGGGCCCGCTCCCGCGCCTCAATCTGGGCCATCAGCTCTTTGCTGTGGTGGGCGACCTGGCGCAAGCGGTCAAGCTCCTCGTTGTAGCCGGGGCGAATGAAGTCGCCTTCGGTCAAAACGGCCGGCGGTTCCGGATGAATCGCCTTTTCGATCAAGGCTCGAACGTCTTCCAGCAGATCCAACCGTTCGTGGATCGTGTTCAGCCGTTGCGCCCGAAATCGGGCGAGGTATGTCTTCAACAGCGGCAGCGCTTCGAGCGAGTGTCGAATGGCCAACAAGTCGCGCGGGTTCGCTGTTTCCAAGACGACCTTGCTCAGCAGTCGCTCCAGGTCGTGGACCGTCGCCAACACGCGCCGCAGCTCTTCACGCCCGATGGTGTTGCCGGTCAGCTCCTCCACGGCATCCAGCCGCTCGTTCAGTTCCGACACCTCAAGCGACGGCCGCATCAGCCACGACTTCAACTTTCTTGCCCCGGCTGAGCTGACGCACTCATCCAGCGTCTTCGCCAGCGTCGCTTCCGCCGAACCGCCGCTCAGCGGCTCAAACAATTCGAGGTTGCGGACCGTTGCGGGATCAAGCGCCAGCGAGTCTTGTTCCTCGTAATAGCGGATTCCGTCCAGGTGAGTGAGCGCGCCTCGTTGGGTCTCACGCACGTAGTGCAGAATCGCGCCTGCCGCGGACACCGCCAGGCGCCGCCCCTCGATCCCGTAACCGGCCAGTGAATTGACGCCAAAGTGCTCGCGCAGCAACCGCTCCGCGTAGTCGTATCCGAAAACCCATTCTTCCAGCCGTGTCTCCGTCACCGCCGAATCCAGGCCCGGCGGCTTCTCGGCCGGCGTGGCGGGAGTGGGCAGCAACAGTTCCCGCGGCCTCACTCGCTCCAGCTCTTCCAGCCTTCGCGTCCCGAGATTGCTCCCGGCAAGCTCTGTCGCTCGGAAGTCGCCGGTTGAAAGGTCAGCGTAAGCAAAACCAATAGCCCCGCCACTTTCAATCGCCGCCGCCAGGTAATTATTTTCGCGCGGCTCGAGCAGGTGGGCGTCGGTTGCCGTCCCGGGTGTGACGACGCGCGTCACCTCGCGCTTCACGAGCTTTTTGGCGTGCCGCGGATCTTCCATCTGGTCGCAGATGGCCACGCGATAGCCGCGTCGGATGAGTTTGGAAATGTAACCGTCGGCGGCGTGATAGGGCACTCCGCACATCGGGATGGCGACGCCCCTCTCCTTATTCCGCGAGGTCAGGGTAATTTGGAGTTCTTTGGCGGCGACGATGGCGTCTTCAAAAAACAATTCGTAAAAGTCGCCCAGGCGGAATAGGAGCAAAGCGTTCGGATGACGCTGCTTGATGGCCCCGTACTGGCGCATCAGCGGAGTGGAAAATTCGCTCACCACGGTCAGTTCGCTCTATTATAGTCCCTCGGACGGAGAGGGTTGACTCCGAATGCTCCCGCAAGGCTCAGCGCGAAGGCGGATTGCCCATCACGAAAATTTCAGGAAGTTGCCGGTATCGCTCGGCGCAATCCAGTCCGTAACCCACCACGAACCGGTTAGGAATCTTGAAGCCGACGTAATCGGCCTCAACCCGAAGGATGCGCCGCGAAGCCTTGTCGAGCAGCGCGGCCACGCGCAAGCTGCGCGGCCGCCGAGCATTCAGAACTTCTTTCAAAAACGTAACTGTTCGTCCCGTGTCCAGAATATCCTCAATCACCAACACGTCCAACCCTTTGATGGGGGCGTCGAGGTCCTGGACGATTCGCACCTCGCCGCATGAGTTGGTTGCGTATCCGTAGCTTGCCACGCTCAGAAAATCCACCGTCACCGGAACCTCGATGGCCCGGACCAGGTCGGCGATAAATATCCACGCCCCTTTCAAAACTCCGATAAGGCGCGGCGAGCGGTCGGCATAATCCTGGCTGATTTCCCGGCCCAACGCGCGGACGCCGCGGGCCAGCGCGTCGCGCCCAATCAGCCTGTGCAGGTTCGATTTCGGTGCGCGTTGACGGCTCACGGAGACTCTGCTAATTTAGGAATTCGAACCTTATCCGGAAAGGAGTTCCCTTGGCAAGCCACAAATCGGCGCTCAAGCGCGTGCGACAAACCCACAAGCGAGCCGCCCTCAACCGGGCTCATCGGGCCCGCTTGCGGCACCAAATCCGCAAACTCCGCCTCGCGCTCGCCGCCAAAGACTCTGCGCAGGCCCAATCGCTGCTTGCGCCGACAATTTCCCTTATTGACCACATGATGCGCAAGCGCATCCTTCACCCCAACACCGCGGCGCGCTACAAATCTCGGCTGACTCTTCGCGTGAACGCTGTCGCCAAGGCCTGAGACCGGGTTTGGACCAGCCCCGCAAGCCGGACGAGAACCCGCGCTGGCTCCCCGCAAGCCAGCGCTCACCCCGCGACAGAGGCTTCTGATTCCCAGAAGCCACCGTCGCCGGTCCCAGTTTTTCCGCTGCTGATCTCCCAGATCAGCATCTCCATCAGCAAACGCGAATCCTTCCATGAAGACTTGATGCCGAGGTCGGCCTGACGGGCGAGCCGAAGAGCCCGTAAAAGTTCCTGTTGGCTATACGCCCGCCGAGCCACTCGGGCGATTTCCCAGGTCGAAAACGGGTTGGACCGAACCGCCCATGCGCTCCTCCCGGCTGCCACACCCCCCGCTCCCTGCAGGGCTTGGCGAAACAAGTCGCCAATGCACCAAAGGACCAGAGTTTCGGCCACCTTACTAGCCAACAGACTCCGCATGGTTTCAATCGCCTCTCCGCACCGCCGCTCAGCCAGGGCGCGCAACATTTTTCCTATTTCGTGCTCTTCCCGCCAGCCCTCGACCCGTTTCAAGTCCTCGATCGCAATTTTCTTGGTTCCCTCCTTGGCCGTGAGCAGCTTCTCGAGCTCCGTGCGCATCCACAGTACGTTGACCGCCCCGCTCGTCGCAGCTCGCCCCGGGGGGCCAGTGATGGCGAATTTCTCCGCCATCATCCCGGCCGCTCGGCTGTCCATTTCGACGCCGCGCGCGCGGCAGAATTCGCGTACCCACTCTGTCGCCTCCGGTCTTGAAAGCGGCAGCAGCTCCACTTTCTCCGCCTTTTTCTCCAGAAGCTGAATAAAGCGCCGCCGCCGGTCCGGCTCAACCGCCGCAAAAATAACCGTGGAAAATGCCGCGGGGTTTTGGAGATACCGCTCCAGCGCTTCCGTATCTTCCTCTCGGACACCCCGAAAATCTTCCGCGTCGGAAAAGAACAAAAAGTTTCGCCCGCCCAGCATCGGCATTTGCCGGGCATTTTCGAGCTCCCGCTCGAGCGAGCCGGGCTGGAATTCGATGGCCGCGAAGCACCACGGCCGCGCCTCCGCCGGCAAAGCTTCCTGCACTGCGGTCCGGCACTCCTCGTGCAACAAGCGGTCCGGCCCTTCCAGATAATACGCTGGTCCAGCTTTGCCTTGGCGAAACGCGGAGAGGAATTGCCGGAGATGCATTAAACGGTGAGCTTTTACCCCGCCCGATGCCGCGAGCCCAGGCTGAGGGTAAGCCTTAAAATGTCAAAAATTTTCCACAATATCCGTGACCAGGGTCCGCGCGAAGTCGCGCGACAGCCGTTCTAGCGCCGGCGTATCCTCTTCAAACAGCGCCGGCGCCGATTCGCTTACTTGATACTGCTCCCGGAAAACGTACCGGGGGTTGGCAAACAAGACCTTCTGAGTGTGAAGGTCCGTTAGCCGCACGGCGGCCGTCACCTGAATTTCAAAAGCGGTGGCCCGCCCGGTGCTCGGGTCAAATGTTACGGCCGCTGTTTCCACCGAATTCACCGTGCCTTGAAGCACAGCGTCCGCGCCCGCCGTCGTATGGGTGACTTGGAAGTTGGTCTGCTCGACGAAGGCCCGCGTCACCGCGGCCGTCAGCATTTGCTCAATGCGATATCGCGGCGTGTGATTCACGAACATGGGAATAGCGATGGTTTTGACGTCGGGCGGAATAGAGGTCGCGTGACCCGCCTCGTGATAGCCGCACCCGACACTAAGGCCGGCCAGCGCCAGTGTGGTCACCAGCCGCGCGTTGAGCTTCACGGAGGCATGCATCCCTTTATGAACGAATCGCTTTTGCAAGGCTTTCGGCGGTCTCGATGGCATTGATGGCTGCCAGTCGCGTGGAATCGGCGACAGCCCACAACCATAGCCCTTTCGGATGGCCCGGCTCGGCGGCCGGGCGGTCCACCCAGATCGCGCCCGAGCCGGCCGCTTCAACCGCTGACGGTGGCGCGTCGGTCGCTTTGGAAATTTTCACCGGGTCGCCTTCGAGCGCTGCCGCCGCACCCGCCGGAGAGACTTCTTCCCGCGTCTCCACATACAGCGAAACGCTCAGCGAGTAAAATACTGGCGACTGCACCACTCGCAGAGCCGGTAACGGCCCTTCACTCCCAAAGTAGGCCTCGAGCTCTCGCCGAATCCGTTGCTCTAATTGCGAGCCGGCCAGACTGTTTTTCCCTGTTAGCCGCGGCAAAAGATTGAAGGCCACCCGCCCGCCGTAAACCTCCTCCGGTATTTTTTGGAAGCTCAGCAATTGAATCGTCTGCGCTTGCAGCTCCTCGATGGCCCGCGCGCCGATTTCGGATGCTGGACTAAAAATGTGCGCATTCGCTCGCTCGATTTCATACCGCGCCTCCAGCCGTTCCAGCAGAAGCGCGAGGACAATCGCCGCGGCGTGCGGCGAGATGGCCGTCGCGCCCACTGGCATTGTGGTGCGACGTGGCTCCTTTTCGAGCTTCGGAATGCGAACCGGGATTTCCGCGGAGGGCGAAATTCGCCCGCTCAGATCAATGACGACGCAGCGAGGTTTCGGCCTTGCCGGCTGTTTTTCAAGAAATTCCGCGCCTCCCGTCGGCGCGGCGAGAAACACAAAGTCGAAGTCCGCGGCATGAACCGATTCTGCCGCTACTGCCTTGCGCGGTCCACCTTGCCAATCTACAATCGGCAGCTCCGGCTCTTCCCGCTCATCCTCGAAGATCACCAGCCGCTCGACCGGAAAGCCTTGTTCCTCAAACTGCGCCAACAATTCCTTGCCAAGCAGCGACGACGCCCCCGCCACCCCCACTCGATAGCCTTCCGTTATGCCCCTCATGAAACGTGCACCTCTTCCGAAGCCGGAGGGCTGGGCCGAACCTTTGCGATAACCCGCAGCACCAGCCCCGAAAGAAGGTAAGTCAACGCCAGCGTCAGCAGTACGGTTTCCGAATACATCACGATGGCCCACGTCAGCACGCCGATAAAAATAATCGCGACGTAGGGCCGTTGCCGCTCCAGGTCAATCGCCTTGAAACTGTAATAGCGAACCCGGCTCACCATTAAGAACGCTAAAAGCAACGCCAAGGCGAGCCAAAGGGCGGCCAAGGGCCAGCTCCCGATTGGTTTTTTCTCCCAGTGAACAATGGCGGCAATCACTCCCGCCGCGCCCGGAATCGGCATTCCCACAAAAAAGCGCCGGTCGCTCGACGGCTTGGCCGTCTCGATATTGAATCTCGCCAATCGCGCCGCCCCGCAAATCACAAATGTGAACGTCACAATCCACCCAGCCTGCTGCAAGTGCGTGGCAAGCGCCGCGCTGGTTGACCCGATCACCTCACGCACTCCCCACGCGTAGGCCAACAGCGCCGGCGCTACGCCAAAGGTGATGATATCCGCCAGCGAGTCAAACTCACGTCCAAAGTTTGAATCCGAACCGGTCAGCCGAGCGATTCGTCCATCCAGCCCGTCGAAGACAATCGCAATCCCAATCGCCTTGGCTGCCGCGTCGAAGGCTGCGGCCGCCATCCCTCCCCCGTGCGGCAGGCTGAGCAAACGGCTGGCCTCAAGCGATGACATGATCGCGTAATACCCGCACACCAAGGTTCCCACGGTGAACAGGCTCGGCAAAACCGAGAAGCCTCGCCGCGCTCTCGCCGGCGGCCTATGCATCCCGCTGCGCGCTGTATCCAAGAATGCTGCTCCCCGCCCGCACGCGGTTGCCTTTCTGAACCGCGAGCTTGGCCGACGGCTCCATGAGAACGTCCACTCGCGAGCCGAACCGAATCAACCCCACGCGCGCGCCGCGTCCCACGGCATCGCCGGGCTTCTTCCAAAACACGATGCGCCGCGCCACGACCCCCGCAATCTGCCGCACCGTCACTTCGCCTTGCGGCCCGTGAATGCGGAAGACGTTCCGCTCGTTCTCCACCGAGGCGCGCGGATCGTATGCCACCCGAAAAACTCCCGGATGGTAGCTCACCTCTTCAATTGTACCCGCGATGGGCGCGCGGTTCACGTGAACATCCAGGGGCGACATGAAAATGCTCACCCGTTGGAGGCGTCGCGTTTCCAACTGCTCCTCTTTCACTTCCGCCACTCGCCCGTCCGCAGGGGACACAATGGCGCAGGGATCACCGGGTATGACGCGCTCGGGGTCGCGAAAAAAGTTTATGACCAGTAACGCCAGCGCAATGAAAACCGCGCCTGCTGTAGTCAAGGCACCGGACGCCGCGCCATACCCGAGGCTGATCAGCGCGCCCCCCATCAGCAGCAAGGGCAATCCAAACCAATAACCTTCCTTGACCATGCCCTCACCGACGCAAAGCCGCCCCTGCCGGACGAGGCGTAGGCTTCTCCATCGCCGCCGCCACGCGCTCGGCGGCGCCGTCTTGCGGCAGACGGCTTCTCAGTTCCTCTTTTCTGTAGTCTGCAAAAGCGCGGCCATCTGATCCTTCAGCCGCAGCTTCAGCTTCTTCAGGCGGATTTCCTCCATTTTTTCTTGGTCGCTAAGGTGGGCCTTGCGGGTAAGCCGGTCGAGCTCGGCGGCGTAGGTGGCGTGCTGCTGTTGCAACTGGCGGTACTGCTCGTTCGCGGCCATCATTTGATCCCGGATGGCCTCGGTCGGGGTGCTCACGGTCGTGTCACCTCCTGAAGAATTTTCATCCCTAGCTGGAGCGTAGCACACGCCCTGGCGCACATCAAGACTCCAGTTTGGATGTTTTCTCGCGCATTTACATGCAGGCGGTTCGAAGCTCTCCGTCGCGTCCCGAAACTCGACGCCTAGGCCGACAAGCCACCCTCAGGGCGACGGCAGCGTTTCTCCGAGCATTCTCCAGCACGCCTGGGCGATAACCCAATCTTCCTGGGCGCGGATCATCAGCGCCCTTACTTTGGAGTTCGGCGTCGCCAAGTCGCCATCGGCGGATGCCTCTGCGTTTCGCGCTGCATCCAGCTCAACTCCCAAAAACGCAAGGCGCTCGCACGCCGCTGCCCGAACTTCAGGCGAATTTTCTCCAATGCCGCCAGTGAACACTAAGGCGTCGAGAGCCCCCAAGCTTGGAACGAGGGCGGCTACATGATAGGCGAGACGGCGAATGAAGATTCCAAATGCCAAATCCGCGCGCGGCTCGCCGCGGGCTCGGGCGGCGAGAACTTCTCGCATGTCACTCGACACACCTGAGACGCCCAAAAGCCCTGATTGGTGGTTCAGTGCTGCCTCGATCTGTTCCGGCGTCTGCCGCAACTCGCGCAACAGATAAAGCAAAATGCCCGGGTCAACCGATCCCGCCCGGGTGCTCATCATCAGTCCTTCAAGCGGCGTGAACCCCATCGTCGTGGCAACGCTTTTTCCGCCGGAGATCGCCGCTGCGGAGCAACCGCTGCCCAGATGACAGATGATGAGTCGCAGATTGGTGAGGTCTCGGGAAAGCAAGCGGGCTGCCCGATGGGCGCAATATTGGTGATTGATTCCATGAAAGCCATATCGCCGAATTCCGTGTTGCAGCCACTCGTAAGGCCCCGGGTAAACCGTCTCTTCCTCCGGCAGGCTGCGATGGTATGTCGTATCAAACACAGCGATTTGAGGGATGTCGCCAAATTGCTCGGCCACAGCATCCATGCCTTGAATTTCGGCGTGATGGTGTAGCGGCGCGAACACGGCCAGCCGGCCCAACTGAGCTTTGACGTGAGGGGTGACGAGAACCGGTTCGGAATATTCCCCACCACCGTGCACCACGCGGTGCCCGACAGCATCGAGCCCGTGATGGCCGCTCTTCAAATCCAAGTCCGTCTCAAGCGTGAGGATGAGGTGGTTCAGGGCTTGTTGATGCGAAACCGCTTGGACCTCGCAATGCCGCGGAGGGCCTTCGCCAGCGCGAATCTCCAGCCGCGCGCCACCGGCTTCTGTCCACTCGATTTTTGCTTGCCAGAGCGGAGGTTGCGGCGCGTCGAATTCGGCCGTTTGAATCTCGTAGAGGCACGTCTTTTGGCTGCTCGAACCGGCGTTCAGAACCAGAATTCTCATGCGGTTCGGATCGTTCCGCGTCAATTTTTGTCCAGCGGGCTTTTATCCCAGGACGCTAACCGCACCCGGGGGAATCGTAAGGCCACTGCCAGTTTTTAACCCACGGCAGATCGTCGCCGTGCCTTTCGACGTAATTGCGGTGATCCACCAACTGATCCCGTAGCCACTGCCGGAAATGTGCGGTTACGTCTTCCAACCTGGGCACGCGGTCGAGCACGTCCAACGCCAGATGGAACCGGTCGAGATCATTGCGCACGCACATATCGAAGGGCGTCGTAGTGCTTCCCTCCTCTTTGTAACCTCGAACGTGAAGCTGCTGGTTGCGTCGGCGGTAGGTGAGGCGATGAATCAGCCACGGGTAGCCGTGAAAAGCGAAGATGATCGGCTTGCCCGTCGTGAACAGGGCGTCGTAGGCGCGGTCGGGCAGGCCGTGGGGATGCTCGCTCGGAGGCTGAAGCACCATGAGGTCCACGACGTTCACCACCCGAATCCGAAGGCCCGGAACATGTTGGCGGAGCAAATCCACGGCGGCCAGCGTTTCCAAGGTCGGCACATCGCCAGACGAGGCCATCACGACATCCGGCTCCGAGCCTTCGTCGTTGCTCGCCCAGCTCCAAAGGCTGACGCCTTGCGCGCAATGGCGAACGGCCGCATCCATATCCAGCCATTGGAGCTCCGGGTGCTTGCCGGCGATGATGACGTTGACGTAGTGCCGGCTTCTCAGACAGTGGTCCACAACTGAAAGGAGCGTGTTGGCGTCCGGCGGCAAATAGACACGCACAATTTCCGCTTTCTTGTTCACGACGTGGTCAATAAACCCGGGGTCTTGATGGCTGAACCCATTGTGATCCTGTCGCCATACATGCGAGGTCAATAGATAATTCAAGGATGCGATGGGCCGCCGCCAGGGAATTCCGCGAGTGACTTTGAGCCACTTGGCATGTTGATTGAACATGGAATCCACAATGTGAATGAAGGCTTCGTAGCAGGAGAAGAAACCATGCCGCCCCGTTAGCAGATAGCCTTCCAGCCATCCTTGGCACATGTGCTCGCTGAGGACTTCCATCACTCGACCGTCGGGCCGGACATGATCGTCGGTGGGCAAGATTTCCGCCGTTGAGACTCGGTCGGTGACTTGGAACACCGCGTCCAGCCGATTGGAGCTCGTTTCATCGGGCCCCATGATGCGGAAGTTATGGCTGGCTTCGTTAAGTTTCATGACATCGCGCAAAAACTCGCCCGCCACGCGCGTGGACTCTGCCGTCACGGTTCCAGGTTTTGGAACGGCGACGGCGTAGCGGCGGAAATCCGGCATCTTCAGGTTTTTGAGCAACAAGCCGCCGTTTGCGTGGGGGTTCGCGCTCATCCGACGTATGCCCTTCGGAGCGAGCTCGGCCAATTCGGGCTGCAGGCGACCGTTTTCGTCAAACAGTTCTTCGGGCTTGTAGCTTCGCATCCAAGCTTCAAGCATTCTCAAGTGTTCAGGTTTCGCGGCTAAATCCGCCAGGGGAACCTGATGCGCGCGAAACGTCCCTTCAACGGGAAGCCCGTCCACTTCTTTGGGCCCCGTCCATCCTTTAGGGGTTCGAAGAATGATCATGGGCCATCGGGGTCGCTCTCGAAAGCCTGCCTTGCGGGCATTCGCTTGAAGGGCCTGAATCTCCCCAAAAACCTGCTCAAGGGTTGCAGCCATGAGCTGGTGCATGGTTTCCGGTTCGTAGCCTTCCACAAAATGAGGCGCGTAACCGTAGCCCTCGAATAGGGCGCGAAGCTCTTCCTGCGAAATCCGACCAAGCACTGTCGGGCCGGCAATCTTGTACCCGTTCAGGTGCAGGATGGGCAGCACGGCTCCGTCGCGGGCAGGGTTCAGAAACTTATTGGAATGCCAGCTTGTCGCGCAAGGGCCGGTTTCCGCCTCGCCATCACCGACCGCGCAGCAAGCGATCAGGTCGGGGTTATCAAATACCGCGCCGTAGGCATGGAGCAAGGAGTAGCCCAATTCTCCACCTTCGTGAATCGAGCCGGGCGTTTCCGGAGACGTGTGACTGGGCACTCCTCCGGGAAAAGAAAACTGGCGGAACAACCGCTTCATGCCTTCCGCGTCCTGTGAAACTTCTGAGTAAAGCTCCGAATACGTCCCCTCAAGATACGTGTTTGCAACCAAACCCGGGCCCCCATGCCCTGGTCCAGTCACGAAAATCATGTTGAGGTCCCGCAATCGTATCATTCGGTTCAGATGAGCGTAGATAAAGTTCAAACCCGGCGTCGTTCCCCAGTGACCGAGCAGACGAGGTTTGATGTGCTCAATTTTCAGCGGCTCCTGGAGCAGGGGATTGTCCATCAAGTAGATTTGGCCGACCGACAGATAATTCGCGGCACGCCAATAGGCGTGGATTCCATCCAATTCCGATTGAGTTAGATTGTGTTCCATCGCTCCCTCGGTTCTGGTGGCGTAGCTTTTAAGGTAGCACAAAAGCCGGCAGCGCAGACTTCGGCGTTGTCGAAGTCTGGCGTGGGTTCGGAACCGCGTAACCCTCAAAAAGCCCACGGCGCGCAAATCGGTGCCGCTCATCGAGGATGTTGTTCGGGCGGTTGGCGCGCCGGTGGAGATCGAATCGCACGTGGTCAAGACGCAGGAGGATGCGTCTCGTCTCCATTTCCTTGGCTCGCCGACTATCCGCGTGGACGGCGTGGACATTGATCCGGTCGCCCGGTCAAGCACGGATTACGGCTTGAAGTGCCGTGTTTATCGCATTGGGAACCGTTTTCTCGGTGTTCCCCCAAGGGAACTGCTCGATCGTGCGATAGGGGGGATACGATGTACCTTTCCAAGACCACTCGATACGCAGCCTTGACACGTTTTCGGGCGGATGGCAACATGGATGGTTGCCGCGGCTGGGGGAAAAGGCAGGGCGACCCGCCGGACGTGCCGAAGTGGCGGAATTGGCAGACGCGCTACATTCAGGGTGTAGTGCCCGACAGGGCGTGGAGGTTCGAGTCCTCTCTTCGGCACCAGCAGGAGTTTCTACAAGCAAGAGATGCCAACCGTTCACGGGGCACAGCACTCCTGGGCAGCAGACGCAAGGCCGGCAAAGCGGCTCGTCAGCGTTTCACATTCGTGTACGCCACTTCTGTTTCCGGTTTCAATTCCAATAAAGACCCCCATGTTAGGGACGCCGCCATGGGCTAGTTGCGAAGCTGAGCCGGGTCGTCAGCGGGCGGGCAGGGTATCGTAATGCAGGAGGTTTCCTCTCGGATTAGATGAAATCGAATGATGGCCAGCTAGAAAGTCGGAGGCTGAACCTAACCCTATATTTAGCTGGCAAGAATGCAACCATTTTCAGCCAGATCACGTCACAAAAGTGCCCCAGCGCCACGGGGCCAGTTTTCCTTCCCTCGCTTTACGGGGGGACATTTCAGCAACACCGCCTCACCCGCGCAATGTACGTTGGCGGTGAGGTTTGTTAAATGCAACGGGCGCCAACACGTTCAGGGAGGTTAAGTATTGAATCGAGCGCACACAGAATTGCGAAGGTTTACAAAGGCAGCGGGGCTAGTGAACGGGTTCCGCACCGCAATATCCTTGCACAGCCACACCTATTATTCTAAAGAAAGCCTGGGATTCATTCCCCATTATTTAGGCTTCCATCGGACTCCAATTGTGAGCGGGCTGTTCCACTCGGAGATGAAAAACTACGAAGAACGCACCGGCAAGACATTGGACTTTGACCGAGCCTATTGGACGCCTCCCGTTTCACCGAGCATGGTGGTCACCTC
>JAJYNF010000316.1 GCA_021786455.1 Acidobacteriota bacterium | reverse complement strand
TAGCTGTGCTCAGCCAGGCCATTTTCGCGCGCAAAGGCCACTCCGCTCGACCCGTTCACTCGGAGCGTCACGCTGATGGCCGGATTGGTGGAAGAGCAGCCCTCGCTGACCGCCTCGGCCCGCGTCAGAACGTGGCCGTGAAGATTCAGAAACTCGCAAATGCCCCGCGCGGCGTAATATTTTTCCCACAACCCGCCCGGCTCGCGAATGGGCGCCGCATAGTCATAGGGGGTGGTGATGGTTTTGGCCGCCCAATCGACATTGGTTCCCCCAAAGCCCATGTAATAGTTATAGGAAGTGACGCCCTGCTCGAGGACCGTCTTGGTCAGCTCGTTAAGCTGCGCGCCGTTCACGCCCTCCTGGTCCACCGAGAGCTTGCCGCCAAATCGGCTGAACCAACCGCCTTGCAATTCGGTCACCTGGAGCGGCGCTTCCGGCTGCTGCCGCCGAAGCTTTTCGAGCGCCTGGGGGACCGAAGGGAAAATGTTCCAGCGAGGATAAAAATTGCACGAGTCCATGATTTGATCCATGACGGGATAATTCTTTTCCCGCACTTGTTTGGTCCAGCAGGTGAATAAGGGAACGTCAATGCCGGCCTTCCAAGCCATCCTGGCCAAGGCGGTGATGTAGGCGCGTTTTTGAGTGTTCGAGACTCCCTGCCAGTAGTTGTATTCATTTTCAATCTGCATGGCAATGATCGGCCCGCCGCGCGTGATTTGATGCCGTCGAATCACGGGCAGCACTTCGTTGTACCAGTACTGTGAAGTCCGGATGCTTTCCGGGTTATCACTGCGCAGCGGAAACCGCATCGCCGCCACCCAATGCGGGAATCCGCCGTCGTCCCACTCCGCGCAGACGTAAGGTCCCGGGCGGGCGATCAACCACAAGCCCACCTCCTCAACCGCGCGCGCGTAGGCTTCAAACGAGCTCAGGTCGCACTGGCCTTTGATAGGTTCGTGGTAATTCCAAAAGATGTAACTCATGACCGCGTTAAAACCCGCCCGCTTGAACTTGAGCAAGCGGTCACGCCACAGCTCCTGCGGGCAGCGGCAATAATGGAATGAGCCGCTGTGAATGAGGGTGTCCTTCCCATGGAGGGTGAAGCAATGGGAATCGTAGCGGATGACGTCCGGGTGGGGAAATTTCACCCTGCCCGGAAGCGTGAGGGGCTCGCCCCAAAGTTCAATTCCCCAGCCTCCCAGCCCCGCCGCCCATGGCACCGCCAGGGCTGATTGCAAGAATCGCCGCCGAGATGATTTCATATTTTCGCCCCTAATATCTTGTCCGGCTTGAGCCGCGCCGCCCGATCGGTTGACCCGACGACGGTCGAATCAGCCTTGGCTAAATTGCCGCATGTGCCAGTTGGCCTCCCACATATTGAAGAAGCCTTCCTTATAGGGATGCTCTTTGATAAGCTCCTCGTTGAGCTCCACCCCCAGGCCGGGCTTTTCCGGAGGGTAAAAGTAACCGTCGCGCGGGCGAGGCGTTCCGGGAACGGCCTCCACGACCCAGGGTTCGGAAAAATCGTCAAAGCATTCCTGCACCTTGACGTTGGTGGTGCAGAAATCAAAATGCACACAGGCCGCCGTCGAGACCGGGCCATTGGAGTTATGCGGCGCCATCAGCATGGAGCGCACGTCCGCCATGGCGGCAATTTTTTTCATCTCCAGAATGCCGCCGGCGTGAATCGGATCGGCCTGGATAACATCCGGCGCGCCTGATTCAATCACTTCCCGAAAGCCGTACCGCGTGAAGTACCGCTCTCCGGTCGCCACCGGAATGCGCGCGTGCTCGGCCACTTTGCGGAGCGACGGGATATCTTCCGGTGGGCACGGTTCTTCGATCCAGCCGGGGTGATAAGGCTCCAACATCCGGGCGAGTTCGATGGCCGTCGCCGCGCTGAAGCGCCCATGCATCTCGACGAAAATTTCAACCTCCGGCCCAACGGCTTCCCGTATCGCTCTAACTAGCTCCACCGAGCGCGCCTTCTCCTCCCGCGAGAGATCGAGGGAGCCGGGCCCGAACGGGTCCACCTTGAGCGCGCGATACCCTTTTTCCAGCACCACCTCCACCCGACGAGCGAATTCTTCCGGCTTCCGCTCCACCGTGTACCACGCGTTGGCGTAGGCTTTAATCTTTTCGTGGCAACGTCCCCCCAGGATTTTCCACACCGGCTGTCCACAGGCTTTCCCCACTATGTCCCAGCAAGCGATCTCAATCCCACTGATGACGGTGGTGGAGATGGGCCCGTTGCGCCAAAACTCATTCCGGTACATCCGCATCCACAAATCCTCGATGTTGAACGGATCGGATCCAATTACATGCCGCCGCGCCGCGCCTTGAATGTAGCCCAGCACCCCCTCCTCTCGGTTTTGCAGCGTGCACTCGCCGACGCCTACCAGACCTTCATCCGTCTTGACTTTGAGAAAGATCAGATTGCGCCAACTCGTTCCGAGAACCAGCGGTTCCACCGCAACAATCTTCATCTTTGCTCCGGAAAGACACTAAAATTTAACCGTCCAGCCATTGAGCGCGGCTGAAAAGGGAACAAGGAAATTTACTCGAAAACGGAGGCTTCGACAACAGGCAAAACGAGGGCGAGCAAGATGAATAAGAGATTCGGGCCTCAGCTGCCCCACTGAGCGCGGGCACACCACCGCCTGGGGCGCGGTTTCGGCGGCCAGGCGCTCAAGGCGGTGGGTGTTAATTTCTGGATTGCTTTTCCTGGCAGGCAAGGCAGAAGCGGGCCCACGGCAGGGCCTTGAGCCGCGCCGGGGCGATGGGCGCGCCGCAAGCTTCGCACTCCCCGTAGGTGCCCCCGGCGATGCGTTCCAGTGCGTTGTCAATTTCCCGCAGTTCGCGGCTGCGAAGGTCCGCGGCTGCTGCCGTGACGTGCTGCGCCAGAGTGCCCACCGCAACCTCGATGTCGTCAGGAGACTGAACGCTCATCGCGAGAGCTTC
>JAJYNF010000004.1 GCA_021786455.1 Acidobacteriota bacterium | reverse complement strand
GTTGGCGTCCACCAGGCACACGCAGAGCCGCAGCGTCGCCCGCTCCTTGAGGTAGGGCTCAATGAACTTTGGCCACTCGGCTGAAATGGCCTTCGAGATATTTGCGTAGCCGTATCCGGGCAGGTCAGCAAAGATCAGCCTGCGCCTCCGGCTTTCGTCCAAAAGCAAGAAGAAATTGATGGTTCGCGTTCGTCCCGGCGTTTTGGAGACCTTGGCGGCCCTCGCGCCCAGCAGGGCGTTTAGCAGGCTGGATTTGCCCACGTTCGAGCGGCCCAGAAAGGCGACCTCCGCCACGTCAGGCGCCGGAAACTGCGCCTCCGCGGTCGCCGAAAGCAAGAATTGTGCCGTATAGCGCATTTTCGTCCTGAATACCGGCTCAGGACGCTTTTTCCCCGGCCGAATCCGTGATGCGAGCCTCTTATCGATCCTTTAATAGCCGCTTTTCAATGACGCTCGGCGACACCTTGAAATCAGCTGCCAAAGAACGAGCGACGATCAATTTTGCCGCGTCGGTATTCGGATTGAGCTTTTCGGCCTTGATGCGGTTTTCGTGTGCCTCCCTGCGATGGATGAGTTGCTCTTTGGGAACCAAGACGAGCCCCGCGAAGGAATAGGCTTGGAATTCAAGCCATCCGTAAGCTTCCTCGGTGAGGCCCATCTGAAAGTTCTTCCAATCTTCTATGGTTTTGAAGTTGAATCTCCCGAACACGGCTTTATGCAGCCAGGCGTGTCCGACCTCGTGAGCCAAGGTGAACTGATACCTCGATTCCCTTTCCTCCATAACGAATTGATCGACAGTGATGCTCCTTAGATCGCTCGAAATGAAGCCATCCACTTCGAGTGTGCGTTGCAGTCCCGGAACCGGGACGATACTCATCTTTAACGAAAACTCTACAATCTCTTCAATCGGAACCGGGACGGTAGATCCTGGGTTGTATTTCAACAAGAAAGCGTTCGCTTCCTTTCGAATCTGTTCGTAACTGAGAATTGGTACACGAAGTTCAGCGTCCATGTGAATTGGCTTCCCGCACTACCTCGACAACCTTGTCCAGAGACTCCGCCGAAAGCTTCTGGCCGCGCAGAGTTCTGAAGAGCAGGGGCAAGTGCCGCACCAGATTCTGTTCCTGTTGCAGATCACGAGGAATCTGCCCGCGCGAAGCCGCTGCCCGGTCAAAAAACTCAATCCATTCTGTGCTGCCGGATTCCAGCCCTAATGCCTTGGCATATTCCCGTAATTTGTCGACCGATTCCGGCGGCGGAAACAATCCTCGTTCAAGGCGGCTTATGTTTCCCGGGTCGAATCCATTCGCCAGACAAAAACTGCGGAGAGAAAGCCCCCTCCTTTCTCTGAGCGTCTTGAAATACTCACCGAAAAGCGACTCCATTTTCGCGCCCCCTCCTACGCTGTTGTAATTGTAATACAACGCGCATAGTAAGAGCGGGTTTGGAGTCGAATAGAACCAAGTGTTCAAATGTGGGCACCACGGGTTCCGAATGGAACCCGGGCACCCCGAATTGAATATCAACTGAGTCTTTCGGCCACGCGGCCGCCTTGCTTAGAAGATATAGACGTAAACGGTCTTACGCGAGGACAGATCTCCCCCCGTGCCGCCTTTCATCTTCTTGGTGTTGATGAAGTAGTTTTCCAGATCCTGTGCATCGGAAAACGAGTCGGCCTGCCACCACGTCCAGCATGAGGTATCCTTCTTCTCGGTGTCCCTCCAATGCGCCTTGCGTTCACTCAAGTCATGCGTGAGCCCTATCCTCCAGGCTGAGTAGGAGGTGGTGCCAACGCGCTTCTCAATTTCCAGTTTGATTGTTGCTTTACTTGCCATGAGTACCTCGTGTCGATTACTCGACCGATGTTCCGGCTGGTTGCGGTTGACACAAGGGGCATGGACGTGAAAGTCTGCCGATGTAAGACAAAGGTCCATTTGGCCCTCGTGGTCGAATGGGGCGGGGCGTGCGCCATTGGTCCTCTAACCTACCGGCGCGCGCCCTTTCCATTCTTGCTGGCTGAATCATACGCGAAGGAATGCGCTGTGTCAACCGCCCACTGAAAATCTCAGAGCTTTTTGGTGAAGCAACCCGATCTGGCGTCAAATGAACTCTTGACTCAATACTATATTCAGCATTTTTCAATAATCTATCACGTATTTTGTTGTATATTTTTGCATACCAATATTACCATTATTCTACGTTTTGAATTATATATATTATGTGCTAGCTGATGTTGTAGACTCTATAGCAGTCCTTTTCTCTTTTTTCTTTATTTCTTTATCAAGAATAACCAGTTTCAAAGTATCGTCGAAATGGCATTCAAATTGGGTTGTGCTTCTTACGCCCAGGTCGTGATAGTCGAGGAATCGCTTAGCACTAATTGATGCTCCTTTTACTCCAAAATTTAGCCTCTGGGCTCCCGGTTCCTCCTCTGAGACTCCACCGATCGCAATTTTGCCCGTCTCAGTATCGAAGTAAAGCGCCACAAACTTGAAGGCGTCTAATCCAAATCTCTTTAGGGCAGAGTCGTTCAGCCCAATTGTGCCAGCCGGGCGAATGGAGATTTTGGGCTTAAACCCCTTACCGGATTCTGTGAAGCGTTCAAATGCCATCGAAATCTCCAAGAAAAGAGATCTCTTTGCGATTATTCTGCAAAGACAAATGCATTATACAGCAACATTCAGAAATATGCTAAAGAAATGATATTGGAGCTCAATTGATGTTGTACAGGGAGAATTTAGAGTAGAAATACACAAATCCTAGACGAAGGATTAGGATTTGTAACCGAAGCTGATGAGGAAAGTCGGATTTGCTGCTGCTGCTTGTTATTGCGGCACCGCCTGGCCGCTCGCAACATCAGAGGACGGCGGCACAGCGGGCAGCACTTCGGTCTCAGCGGGCACGGCGGCGGGCAGCGGACCCTCCAGCGCCGACGCCAGCACTTCATCCATGGTGTCCACAAAGTGCAGCTTCATCGAGTTCTTGATGTTCTCAGGCA